>JADGBB010000027.1:597-2977 GCA_015231715.1 Candidatus Omnitrophota bacterium | reverse complement strand
ATCTTGATATTCTTTCAATAACCAGTTTGGTAACTATCTCGTCAGGTACTAATTCACCGCGGTTCATAAAGTCAGAAAGAGTTTTACCGATTTCACTGCCGCTCTTTACGGCTTCTCTGAACATATCTCCCGTAGAGACATGTAAAAGAGAATATTTTTTAATTATCTTTTCAGCTTGCGTACCTTTTCCGGCACCTGGAGCACCTAAAAGCACCATATTAAATTGTTTACCCTTAATCAAGATAGTCTCCCCTTAACTCTGCCTTTTTTCATAAAACCATCATAATGTCTCATCAATAAATGAGACTCAATTTGTCTCATTGTATCTAACATAACACCAACGATGATCAATAATCCAGTTCCTCCAAAGAAACTCGCTACTAAAAACGGTATACCTAGCTTACTATTAATAACCGTAGGAAGTACTGCAATTATAGTTAAAAATATTGCGCCTGGCAATGTTATCCTTGTCATAATAAAATCTAAATACTCAGCTGTTTGTTTTCCTGGTCTTATTCCGGGAACAAATCCTCCGAATCTTTTCATATTGTTCGCCATTTCAATCGGGTTAAATGTAATTGCCGCATAAAAATAAGCAAAGAAAAGAATTAAAAAAGCATAAACCGCATAATAAAGAGGTCTTCCCATCATAAGCGCACTTGCTATACCTTGTACCGCACCGTTTGGAACGATTCCTGCAATAGTTGCCGGGAACATAATAATCGACTGAGCAAAAATAATAGGTATAACACCTCCTTGATTAACCCTCAAAGGAATATATGTACTTTGCCCGCCATATATTTTTCTTCCTACTATTCTTTTTGCGTATTGTACAGGTATTTTTCTTTGTCCTTGAGTAATAACAACTACACTCACAATAACTGAAACAAACATTAGTAGCAAAAACACAACTTTAAACGGATCCATGTGTGCGTCACCTGTAGAACCCGGAGTAAGCAGTGTAATTATTTGAAAAACAGCCGTAGGCATACGCGAAACTATACCTGCCGTAATGATCAATGATATACCGTTACCTATACCTTTTTCCTGAATTTGTTCTCCCAGCCACATTATGAAGGCTGTTCCTGTAGTCAAAGTTATCATAGTAAGCAATCTAAATCCTAAACCGGGATTTGCTACTATCTGCATCCCCTGGAACCGAGCAGGATTTTCAAGCCAAAGAGCTATAAAGAAAGCTTGTATTAAAGCAAGTATAATAGTTCCATATCTAGTATACTGTGTTATTTTTTTACGCCCTTCTTCACCTTGCTTTGCAAGCCTTTCAAGTGCCGGAATAACAGTAGTTAACAGCTGTAATATAATTGATGAAGAAATATAAGGCATAATTCCCAATGCAAAAATAGTTAATCTTTCCATTGCACCGCCGGAAAACATATTCATTATACTAAAAAGAGTACCGCCTTGAGTTCTTGCAATATTATCAAAAAATTCAGCAAGCTTAACACCGTCTATGCCCGGAGTAGGAATGAAAGCCCCTACCCTATAGACTGCAATAAGCCCAAGAGTAATCAAAACCTTATTTTTTAGATCAGGTATTTTGAATATATTTAATATTGTCCCTAGCACTCTTACTCCTTGTTACGGATTTTGTCTAATGTTTACAAATGATACACGCGATACTAATTAATCGATTACTAACTCAGCTTTACCGCCTGCTTTTTCAATAGCTGCTTTCGCTGCTTCAGAAAACGCTTCAGCCTTAACTGTTAACTTTTTCTTCAATATACCTTTTGCTAATATTTTAATTTTTAGGTTTTTCTTTTTAACGATCTTGCTGGCAAATAAAAATTCTTTATCTATAACAGTACCGTCTACTATTTTTTCAAGCCTTTCAAGATTAGCCAAATTTATAACTGTCCACTCTTTTCTGAATTTGTTCGTAAATCCTCTTTTTGGAATACGTCTTACCAACGGCATCTGTCCGCCTTCAAACCCAGGATTATATTTAGCTCCGCCGCTTCTGGCCTTTGCTCCTTTATGACCCTTTCCTGAAGTTTTACCTTTCCCGGAGCCAATACCCCTGCCTATTCTTTTTCCTTTTTTCTTTAAACCTTTTGGTCTCGGTAAATCTTGTATTTGTAATCCCATCTTTTCTTTCCTTTTTTATTATTGTCGAAAAACTAATGTCGAAAGCAGTAAACTACAACTTCCGATAGTACGACAGTTTAAGCTCCCTTCCTGCGTGTGAGCCTTAATCTCATAAATCCATCCATCGTCGCCTTAACAACATTGCTTGCGCTTCTTGATCCTAAACACTTTGTGAGTATGTCTTTTACGCCTATGGCGTCACACATAGCCCTGACAGAACCTCCGGCAATAACTCCTGTACCGGGACTTGCCGGCTTTAAAACAACCTGTG
>JADGBB010000027.1:0-533 GCA_015231715.1 Candidatus Omnitrophota bacterium | reverse complement strand
TTGTATGTTTTTGTAGCTTCTTGAGTAGCTTTTGTTATCGCACCGACAACTTCATTTGATTTACCAAAGCCAATACCTACGCTTCCTTTAGTATCTCCTGCAACTACTAACGCGTTAAAAGAAAAGTTCTTTCCACCCTTAACAACTTTGGAAACCCTTTTAATTTGGATAACTCTTTCAACGCCTTCTTTCTCTTCATCTATAGTTTTAACATCTTTTAACTTGCCGCCCTTTTTACCGCGAAAAGAGGCTGCCCCTTCACCTTTTTTAGACGATGATTTTGGAGATACATCTTCAACTACATTTTCAACAACATCATTTAAAGGTTGATCTTTAATGTCCATATCTATTTCCTTTTTGTCGTTCTCTACCTGCGTCATTTAACACGCCTCCTCTTAAAATTCCAAGCCGCCTTCTCTTGCACCATCGGCAATAGCTTTAACAACTCCATGATATTTTTTCCCTGATCGATCATAAACAACTTTTTTTACGCCTTTAGATATAGCAAGCTTTGCTACCTCTCCGCCCAACAA
>JADGBB010000026.1 GCA_015231715.1 Candidatus Omnitrophota bacterium | reverse complement strand
AGGGGTTAAAATAAGATTTGTCGAAGAGATAGATTCGGATGTATGGGGGTTGTCCTTAATGAATGAAGCAGGTTTCGACGTTCTTGAGGCGAAAAAATTTTTCGATATTATTAATGACATAGACAAGGTTCCCGATATTATATCTTCGACACTAACAATAGCTGACGAACATCTTCCAACTGAAAAGAGAATTAGGATACTTACTGAATCAATCGATACAGCCAATTGGCCGAACACCGGCAACTCGACGGCTTACTCTAAAATCGCAATGGGTCAGATATGGAATAGTACGGATAAGATCATGCTGACAAGAGAAGCATGTGAGGATAAAGATTTTGAGGGCCTAAAAAGTAAGCTTGATAAGATGGCGGAATTTCCGGAGTACATGACAGTTATGATGGCTATATCAATTACTAATCTTGCGAAAAAAAGTATATTAAAGGCACTTGGGAGAAGATCCCTTCCCGGATATATGGATGAAATAGCATTCATCGCTGACGATGATATGCTTAAAGAGGCTTTAAATGGTAAGTCAAGTATGGGAAATGAAAAGGATTTAAGACAAATTATCTCTGCCGCGGGGTTTACTAAAGCCAGGGAAAGCTTCAGAAAAGAATATTTGGAATTCCTCGATACTATAGCTAACCGTTTTGGCGCTGACGCAAGCGCCAAGGTTAGATTATATGTTGAAGCTCAACTAATTAGAATTGATGTCCTTTCAAAATTTGATTTTAATAAGCGAATAAAGGATGTTCTTTTTAATTCCAAGACTATCGATGAACAATTGAGTATGCTGGCTGCATTAAAAGATAGGTCGCTCATGTTCATGTTTGATACAGGCTTGCCGGAGGTCAAGAACGGAGATTTATACAAAAGACTTGTCTTGACCATATGGAATGAAATATTGGCAGGCAAAGAAATATATTCTTGGAACTCCATGGAGGAGATACTATACATATTCGAAGATATACTAAAGTATGCCGATAATAGAGTAGGTATCGGCTGGGTGATAGGCGGCCTTGATGTTAAAACTGTTATTGCCAGGCTTTTACGGGACGGGAGCTTGACCGATGAAGAAAAAATAGAAGCATTGTCAAGACATTCGTATTTATTGCGCGATTCAGACGCTTTCGGGTTCGTATGCGGATATTATGGCAGACTTGCTCGTTCTGATGACAAACTCGAGCGGTTGTTGCTTGGGGCGATAAATAATATTAATCATGCGGAGATCCTTCTGGATAAATTTGCGGCTAGTGCTATAGATGAACTTTTGCGGGCAGATACGAGATTGATTGATTTGACTGACAGGATGTTATCAACGATTATAGGTAAAACAATTAGGATGGATACAGCATTATTGCGGATGTATAACAAATGGGAAGAAAATAAATCGGAAGACACGAAAATACAAGCGATTGAGGCGCTTATCAGATATTATTCCGAACATTCTCAGCGTACTTTAGAAGGTGATGTCTTATCGGACGAATATTTAAGGAGACTGGATTTGGCTGTTGCGTCTAATAACAGCTATTTAGACGATGTTATTAGCCGCATTTTAAAAGATGCAGATATTGCAGTTAACGATGAAGCCATAGCGCTCATGAACGTGAGAATCAAAGCATGTATAAGTTTATTTGCGCATGGAGGTATAGTAGAACGCGAAAGTCTGTATTCGGTTGTTATGAGTGTTTCCGACAAAAGTTCTAAGAGCAATAATGATATTGATATTCTGTCAAAATTTCTTAATAGTTCATATCTTAGGGAACACCTTGAAAATAAATACGGGATAAAAGTTGCTGAAACCCGCACTCCAAGATTGTCTGATAAACAAGATGCCGTTTCAGAGGCGACTCATGCCGTATCGGAATATATGCTCAAGGAGATGGATACTAAGTTGGTAAAAAACTGGGGGGAGTATATATTATTCATAAACATGAGAGCGTTATTAAATAGCATGGGTATTTTTTCCGAAAGAGATGGTATCCTGAATGATTTACAGAATACGTTCGGTATATTTTTTGCTGAGGATTCGAATGCTAAAGAATCAGATTTATCCGGTGCCGATCTAAGAAAAATTAGAGCTAATATTGGGAGATTGTTTGGGTATGGGGATAATGTAGCGAAATATAAAAACCTTAGTAAGGGAAAAGAGGCCGATAGCAGGCTTACAAAAAAATATGAACCGCTGCTTACAAGGTTATGGCGCCTTCCGTTTTATTTTGACAGGTCTGATCTCTTAGATCTAAGCAACGAAAATATTAAGTCCGCATTTAATTTCATATTCAATTTAAAGACAGATTTTGACGAACTCCTTTCTCTTATAGTAACGTACTTGCCTCAGGGATATTTCAGGAACTATTTTCTTTATGCGCTTTTGTCCCGTGAAGCAGTTAGGATAGATCCGGGTCTTAAGGATCCGCTGGATATAAATGCTATAGGTAAGCTTATAAAGAAAGATGCCGGTTTTGCCGATAAGGCGAAAAGGATCTCCGTTCATCTTAATCCCGATATCAGATTATATGGATTGAACACCATAATGTTGGGGTATTTTGCGGCAAAAGCAAGGGGATCAAAAAAATCCGGAATAGGCGCAATCGATGAAGCAGTTCAACACGTATATGAGAGTAGAGATGTTGCCAGAAAAACAAAAACAAAACTTTTTGATGTCGAGGAAAAAGGGATCTATAGCAAACAAGGAATTATAAGTATGTGGAACAATGCTTTACAGTTTGCAAAAAGATTTAATATGGCTCTTAAAACCATATGTCCGTTGATATTGGCGGCATACTATCCAAAAGTTTTTACTATTCAGTCTATTGAAGGAACAACACCATCCCTAAAAATCAAAGCGGCAGAAGTTTTAAGAAAGATCCTGAATATTCCGCCTATAAAAGAAATATTTGCAGAAAGAAGGATAGATGCAAATTCCATAGGTTTAGAAGAAAATGAAGATAAGGTTCGGTCAATATTGATAAACTATTTCTATGAGAAACTTCATGAAATGGCAAGAAAAGAAGGAAATATGTATCTGAGAAAATTGATCCTTGCTTATTTGGAAAATATGCGTAAAAAGAGCGGAACTGATAAGATCGACATATTCTACTTTGACCTTAACCACACGAACAAGCTTGCACAGATGGATTCTGTTGTCGCGTCTTTGGTAGCTGGCGCCCAGTTTGATAGGATACTAGCGTCGCGTGACATAAAATACGATGCTAAACTAAATTATATAACGGAGGAACTGTTTGCCGATTCACAACCTGCGAGGGATGCATATCTCGAAAAACTTATCGAAAAAGAAATTAATGATTCTATAGGTGATAAAGATAAATTGTTAGCCTTAAGATCTACAGTGCCGAAGTTTTTCAACCAATATTTGAAGAACAAATATCTGCTTAAGTCTCTTGAAACCGGATGGCGCATTGAGCCTGAGATGTCCTTGGACCGTGAGATATCTTTGGTTAAAGAACTATTTCCCGAGAAGAGCAGTTTTAGAGATGATATATTGAAAACAATTCTTGAAAAAAGGGTAAAGCTGTTCGAAGACTTCAATAAGTTGAACGGTCTATTTTATGGAGAGAAGCGACATATTTTAGAGGACAAAAAACAGGTTGAAAACATATATTATGAAGAGAAAATTAAAATAATATTTGAAAATATGTCGGCTAATGAAAAGAAAGATTTTGCTCTTTGGGTTCTGGGAGCGAAAGATATGCCGATATTATTACGAGAATATGAGGCCATGCTCGGCGTGTCTTTTAATCGCTTTAAGGAAATGTACAATGTGAATGCCGCGGGTGCGCGATATACACATGCGGGTGAAAGCTTCCGCAAGACTTTTATTGAAGAGATGTTCCTTGGACCATCCGGGATTATGTCGAACGATAAGATCTTAGCTGAATTTTCAGAACAGATGCTTAGCAATATACTTAAGAAAGTCGGAGATAAGACGATATCCAAAAAGTTGATCCGAAACGTTTTCTATGCCGTTATGGAAGAAAGTAATCCTTACCGCAGATTAGAGATCATAAAGGCTTTATCGGTAAATTTGGCATCTACAGTTGAAGGCGGAACGACTTCCTCTTTTGTGCTGGTGCCGCGACTATTTGAGTCTCTCGGGATAATAGGAATAAAAAGTGCACAGATATTGGCATTTTCAACTGATATCGATATCCCTGAAAAGCTTAGGCAGTCGCTTAAAGGACTTGGATCTAAAGCTAATCCATTAACTAAAATTGTGGCATTTAAAACTCTTTCCAACATGAAAATGGAAGACGTGATACCCGTGGTGGGAGAACTTGTGGGGTCAGCTTCCATAAAGGTAGTTTTTGAAGCGATTAATAGCAGAGAAGATAGCGTTGCTTTAAAACTAAAGCGTCCGGAAGTGGCTCATCACCTCAAGGACGATATGGAATATTTTAAGCGTGTCTGTTCCAATCTGAGAAGTCGCGGAGTGAAGATACCTGAAGGGTTTGAACATCGTGCCTCAGAAGGAGTGGAAAGAGATGCTGATTTTATAAGAGAGATAGAAAATTCTAAAGAACTGGAAAAAGATCTACTCAGGATAAACAAAGATATGAAGTACAAGTGCTCCACAGGTACACGCGTAGTATTTGCTGTTCCATGGATCGATACGGAACATTCGAACGATAAAGTCATCATAAGCCGGTTTGTGAGGGGTGATGATATGGATGGGGAAGGCGAGAAAGCCCTTATCGAAAAAGGTGTAGTTACCGAAAATGAGATGGCAGATTTGAAAGGTATAATATTTGATTTTTTGATGACCCAATTATTATCCGGCGGCTATGCCCAGTTTCTTTCCGATCCGCACGGAGGCAACTTCCGCATAACAAAGGAGAACGGAGAAATAAAAGTCTATCTTATCGATGTAGGCGCCATGGAGCCTTGCCTGAAAGGAAAAGAAATTTTTAAGGATATGTTAACAGAGCTTGCTTTTATACAACACGGAATCAAGGCTTCAGACAAGTATGTATGGCTGGCTGTTTTCTTCAGCAAGACAGGATACCTGACATCGTCGATGAACAAAATAGACGTTTTGCGGACTATGATAAGTAAGATGGATGAATCCGATAGGCCATATAAAGATGTGAATGAACTATTGCGCGAAGTGGGGCCTGAGATTGCTTCAAGATTAATTAAAGGAAAATTTGATGTTTTTAAGAATAGGATAAACAAATTGCGCGGCAATGGCTCTGATGCAGCCGAAGTTAACGAATCAGGAAAGCGGATGAGGGCCATAGGACCCATTATGATAGCAGGCGGGTATATCGGCATGCAGGTTGGAGGGGTGACAGGTATACTAATAACAGCTTCTGCTATTGCCGCGGATCTATGGCTTGCATATAGACGCGTGAATAAATCGCCGAAAGTGAAGAGTAATAAGAAGGAAATAGCGTTTCCTTCTCCCGAATCCACACCCGCACCGGCGCCGGTTTTATCTGATGCCGCGGTCAAGGCAATAGAACGTCTAAAGGAACTTAAAATAAAAATAGCCGAAGTTGCGAAAGCAAATGAGGCAGCTGTTGAAAAAATAACACCACGCGCGGGAGACATTTTAGCGGTGTACTTTTCTAACGGCTTGCCGACACTAACGGTATCAAAAAAATTAGATGATGAAGAAATATTAAAAGTTATAGCAAAGTGGATAAATAGTACTAAGGCTAAAGCGCTGGAAGACGCGAAAATTATTGAGGATAAAAGGGTTGCTTGGATGGAAAAAGCCGCGGCATTTGAAAATCGCATGGAAGAAAAATATCCGGGGCTAATCGAATACGTCTTGCCGAGCGATATGATGGTGGATCCAGCGGATCCGTCTAAATTGGTCAAAATGTCCAGAGAACCTGAGGACGCGACGGCTTATTACATAAAATATGCTTTTCTTGAAGGAGCAGATAGTATATCAATAGACAGGGCCGATGATGTAATGAGTGAGCATATTGCAACTGCTACAAAGGAGATAAGGAAGAAATTAAAAGTGCAGTCAAATAGAGAAACAGTATCAGGATTAAGTGAAGATGAGTTTAAAATGCTGGCATATCTAGTTTTTAGAGCTCAGTCGGAAAAAGATGATAAGTCCGGGTATCGATTAGATCCTGACAACATGCAAAACAAGAAGAGAGCCGCGGCACTTAATGGCATCATGCCATTTCTTACCAAAACCTACGGAGTTCAGCCGGCTAAAGCAAAGGAGACATTGGCACAAACCCAGAAGGTTTTAATTTCGGGTATAGACGAAAAAGACAAAAGACAAAAGGATTCTCTTGAGGCCTTTGGAAGTACCAATGACAGGGATATTGAGATAAGGGTCGTTCAGGGAGTCCCGCTTGGTCAAAAGGAAATATTTATGTCTACGGCCAATGGAGTAGGCAGAGAACTTGCAAAGAATAACTACGGGATTCGAGACGGAAAAAAGAAAATATTTTTATTTGAAATAAACCCTGATTCCATTGAAGAGACAGAAAGGAATATGAAAAACGCGCTTGATGACGCAGAGAAAGAACTGCCTTTGTCAGGACGCATAGTCATATTTAAACCTCAATTGGATGGTTGGCAGGACTATAGCGACAATATCCCAAAGTCTGATAACATAATGAAACTGTCTGATGCGTATACGGATTATGATAACCCGGACATGGTTGTGAGAATGGCCCTGGCAAGGAACCTGGCATACTTTATTTCCAGTAATGACGCAGAAGCATTCGGTGTAATAAAACGCCTGCTTGTAAATACGATGGATGCCGATATAGATATATCCACAATAGACGATCTCCTAAATCTTATCATAAAGATAAGGCCTGTAGTTTACAATGATATAGCTGAGTTCTACAAAGCACAGATAGCTACAGCTATTTCCGCATAATAGTTTAATATAAAAAATACAATAAGAATTAATGACGGAGACTTTCCGAGTTTAATTTTGTATGATACAATCACATAATGATCCGCGAAGATGCTCACACTTAAACTTTGACCTAAAAAATAAATAACATGGAAAAACAAGGAAAAAAATGAGCAAAGAAAATATTTTGGTTGTTGAAGATGATAAGAATATTTCTAAACTTATCAAATACAATTTGGAGAAAGAAGGGTTTAGATGTTTAGTGTCTTTTGACGGCGAAGAAGCTATGAAGATATTAGACAAAAACCCTGCGGATCTGATCTTGCTTGATATTATGCTGCCTGGAATCGACGGTTTAGAAGTGTGCAGGCGGGTTAAACAGGACAAAAAATTTTCTAATATCCCGATCATCATGCTGACCGCAAAAGGCGAAGAAATAGATAAAATAGTCGGATTCGAACTTGGAACAGATGATTATATTGTTAAACCTTTTAGCCCAAGAGAATTAATTTTAAGGATCAAGGCAATATTGAAAAGATTGAAGCCTGAAGAAACCGAAGAGAATTTTTTGGAATGCGGAAAGCTCAAGGTGGACCTATCACGGCATAAAGTAACAGCAGACAAAAATGACATCGAATTGACCAACATGGAATTTAAGTTACTAGTGATCTTGATGAAAAGAAGGGGACGGGTGCAGTCAAGAGAACAGCTTTTAGATGACGTGTGGGACATAGCTTCTGATGTTACAACCCGAACGGTAGATACCCACATTAAAAGGGTCAGAGAAAAACTCGGCAAAACAGGAGATCTCATAGAGACCGTAAGAGGCGTAGGGTACAGGTTTTTTGAAAAGGAATGACTTTGAGAATAAATATCCACTATAAAATAACTATGATGTTTTGTTTGATCCTTGCGGTTATCCTTTGCGGGTTTTTTGCGTATCTTGATGTAACACTTAAAGATTATATTTTTTCCAGGATAAAAACAGCGTTGACCAAAGAGGTCTTGCTCTCTAAACTATTTTTGGAAAAAGATTTTCCGGGATATCCGCGGCTAAAAGAAATAGATGAGATAGCCGATAAAGCCGGTGAAAATCTTGAAACAAGAGTGACAATAATCGGTCTTGACGGTAAAGTTCTGGGAGACTCGGATCTTGATGAAAAAGAGATCCAAGAAGCCGAAAATCATTTAGGCAGGCCGGAAGTACAAGAAGCATTAAAGGGGGGAATAGGGCAAAGCAGACGTTTTTCAACTACAGTACGTAAGAATATGCTTTATATCGCTACGGTATTCGGTAAAGAAAAACCGGAGGGTTTTGTGAGGTTGAGTTTGCCTTTATCGGATGTTGATATAGTTTCCGAGAAACTGAAAAAAATGTTGTTGTATGCTTTATTGATGGCTTTTCTGGTATCGGTACTTGTAAGTTTTTTTGCTTCATTTTATATTTCAAAACCTATCAAAAATATTTCAACCGGGGCAGCAGGTATCGCGAAAGGTAATTTTTCTAAAAAAATATTCATACGGACAAATGATGAGATAGGGGACCTTGCATCTACTTTCAACAATATGGCGGAAGAAGTTCGTTCAAGAATAGACGAGATAACGGGAAATAAAGCCAGGCTTGAAGCGGTTTTTTTAAGCATGTTTGACGGGCTTATGATAGTTGATGCTAAAGGTAATATTGTTCTTATGAATAAATCAATACAAAATATGTTCATGATAACCAAAGACCCGACAGGAAGAAAACCTCTTGAAGTTATACGTAACATTGAAGTGCAGGAATCCGTAGATAAACTTTTAAAAACTACAAGCAGAGTTGAGTCTCGTGAAATATCTATTTTAATCCCGGCAAAAAAAACACTTATTATACACGGCACGCCGATAATGCGGGACGGCAAGATAGAGGGAGCTGTTCTGGTTGTCCATGATATAACAGAAATAAGGCGGCTTGAAAATATCCGGAAAGATTTTGTGGCTAATGTTTCTCATGAACTCAGAACGCCGGTTTCAAGTATAAAAGGTTTTGCCGAGACTTTGGTTAATGGCGCGCTGGACGATAAAGAGAATGCGATGGATTTTGTGAAAATAATAGAATCTAATGCTGATCGATTAGTAAGAATGATAGATGATCTTTTAGACCTTGCTAAGATCGAAACCGGGAAAGTAAAATTAAATCTAAGGCCTTGTTCCATCCCTGAGACAGCGGATAAAGTAATAAAAGATCTTGCGAAAGCGGCAAAAGAAAAATCAATAAGCATTGAGAACAAAATAGATAAAAATATCAGTGATATTAAAGCAGACGAGTCAATGATAATGCAGGTGTTTTATAACTTGATAGATAATGCGATAAAATATTCCAATAACGGAGGAGCTATAATTATTTCTTCCGAGGAACAAGCAAATCTTGTGTCGGTCAAAGTATCAGATACAGGTATCGGCATACCGGAAAAAGATCTAGCGAGAGTTTTTGAACGTTTCTACTGCGTCGATAAAACGCGTTCACGTAAATCCGGAGGAACGGGTCTAGGCCTTTCAATAATCAAACATATAGTCGAAGAACACGGCGGCAGAGTTTCAGTTGAAAGCACACTCGCCCAAGGTTCGATTTTCACATTCACCCTTCCAAAAACATTTTTCAAAAAATTATCATAATTTTCACACAGAAGACACATAAAAACATTAAAATACGTCATTGAATGGCGTATGGCGTGAAAACCTAATTGAATAAAAGAATTTTTAACATGAAAAAACTACTGAAATACATTTTTTTTATCTCGATGGCAACCTGCATCATCGGCCACATGCAATGCGGAGAGATTTTATACGCGCAAGGAGGATTGCGAATAACCGAGATAATGGGAAAGAATTCCATAATACAGGATGAAGAAGGGGATACTTCCGACTGGGTGGAAATATTCAATGCAAACGAAGAAACTGTTAATCTTAATGGGTATGGGTTATCAGACGATCCCGAAAAACCGCACAAATGGTCTTTCCCGAAAATTGAAATAGCTTCCGGAGAGTACATGATAATTTATGCCTCCGGCAAAGACAAGAAAGATCCGGCAAAGCCGCTCCATACTAATTTTAAAATATCGGAAAAGGATGAAAGCATTTGCCTTTCAGACGTAAAAAAAAAACTGATAGATAAAGTTGATATTGACGTTTTACCAAAAGATGTTTCATTCGGGTTAAAAGACGAAACCGGAAAATTTGTTTATTTCTCATCTCCGACCCCGGGTAAAGCAAATTCTGCGGCCTCTTTTTCCTCAAGAGTTGAGTTTTCATTTTACAGCGGTTTTTATCCTGAACCTCTTGATATTCAACTAAGTGTCGGGAACGGAGAGACGGGGGTAATCCATTATACTACGGACGGGTCTAAGCCGACTTTGGCTTCAAATATTTATTCAGAGCCTTTAAAGATAACGATGAATACAACAGTTCGGGCTATATCACTAGAAAAGGGAGCGCTTCCAAGTTTTCCTGCCGGGGAAACTTATTTTATCGGTTTTGATAACAAAGGCATAGCCGCATTAAATATTTCTACCGAAAATGAAAAACTCTGGGATCCGAAACACGGATTATTCAGGGATGTGGATTACAAAGAAAATATGTTACGTGACACGGTTGATGTTCATCTATCATATTTTGACGAAAACGGGAATGCCGGGATTTCACAGTCGGCAAAAATAGGAGTTGTCGGAGCCAGTTCAAGAGAGATCATGATGAGGCCTTTGAAAATCACTGCGGACGAAACGGCCGACCCCGCTAGCGGGAATTTCAGATACAAATTGTTTCCTAAAAATATTGAAAAATACAGACACATTCAACTTAGGAACAATAATCAAGACGGAATAAGATACCTCGACGATCCGGAATGTATGCCGACAATGGGAATACGTAATGCTCTTTTTTCAGAAATAGTGCATGGAGATGAAAATGTTGAAATAAGATATGATAAAGGTCCCGTACTTTTTTTTATAAACGGCGAAAATTTTGGAATGATGAATATAGGAGAAAAAAGGGACAATACCGGTATCACTGAGAATAATCCTCTAGTTCAAAGCAGTGACGTTGACCTTGTGGTTATACGCGATGATATGGGAATGCGTATCGGAAGAAATAAGCTAGGCCAAGGTGATGCTTATATCCGGCATGACGGTAAAGTTGTTTATAGGGGTTATTTTATGGACGGGGCGGTAGAGTATGAGGAGATATCAGAAAGCGCCAAACAAAAAGGGACTACAAGCGCGGTTGATGATTTTCTGTTGTTGGATGCTACTGACGAGAGCCAGCTTGATCCTAAAAGTTTTATAGCGTCCATGGCCGCCCATAATATAGCATGTAATACAGATTTCGGCATGAATAATATAGCTTTTTGGCGCTGGGCACCCGTAGGTGAAAAACCCGGGCCTTTTCATACATATACTTTTGATTTTGATTCTACATTCGGACTTGTTATGTGGAGAGAAGATTACGATTGTCTTTTGGATTATGCCGAAAAAACTAAATTATTTGAAGAATTTTTAAGTAAAGAAGAATACAAAACAGCGTTTATAAGAAAGACCGATGAGTTTTTGAACGGACGGTTCAGCGCGGAAAAAGTCCTTCCCATTGTGGACAGACTTGAAAAAAAAATGGAACCATGGATAGAGCATCATCTAAGCCTCTGGGCGGATGGTAAAATGAATAAAGAAAAATGGGTAAAAAATGTTGAAAATATAAGAAGTTTTGTTAAGGCAAGGCCTAAGTACGTAAGAATGCATTTAGCGGATTTTTTTGGGTTTTCAGGATATAGTGTTATGGAATTTTTAAATACTCCCGAAGAAAAGGGGAGAATATACATCGATACCGGTGTTTTTAATATTCCATTGGAAGGAATGGGAAAATACGCTAATGTGCCGATGAAAATATTTAGTGAAGCTGATAAGGGATATAAATTTTCGCATTTCATGATAAATGGGCAGAAAATAGAGAACCAAACCCCTACTATTGAACCTGAGGAAGGGATGAAAGTAGAGGCTGTTTATGTTAAAAACTTATTTCCTGTGGCTGATATATGTATAAACGAAGTGGTAAGGTCAGGGAAACATAAGATAAATGATGAAGACGGGGAAAGACAGGATTGGATAGAAATATATAATACTACATCCGGGGATATTAATCTTGCCGGTATGTATATTACTGACGATGAATTAAAACTTACCAAATGGAAGTTTCCGGATGTAAACATAAAAGCCGGAGATTTTATGCTGATTTTTGCTTCGGGGAAAGACAGAAAAAATCCTGACGGTAAGCTTCATACTAATTTTAAATTATCAATTGAACCCGTGCTCATAGTTGATAAAGACGGGGAAACTATCATTGACAGTGTTACAAAAGAGGAAATAGAAATTTTATCAAAAAATAGTTCAGGAATAAAGCATCCGGACGGGTCCGGTTATTTTTTTTGTTCCAAATCAGCTACTCCGGGCAGGGCCAACAAGCTGGTTAGATAAAGAATAACGTTAAAACATAAAAAGAGGAAGGAGAAAAAAATGAGAAAATATTTAAAGATGGGATTTATTGCACTTATGTTAATTACCATTTCGGCTAATTCAAAAGCCGAAGAAAATTTACAGATAAGAGGATCAGATACCATGGTTAACCTTATTCAAAGAATGGCTGAGGTTTATATGGAGAAATATCCCGAAAAAAAAGTCGCGGTTACAGGCGGAGGTTCAGGGACAGGCATAGCAGGTTTGCGCAACAGAACCGTGGATATAGCAAATTCTTCAAGAGAAATGAAAGGCAGGGAACTGGTAGACTCTAAGGCTAAAGGAGTGGATCCGGTTCTTATTGTTGTGGGTGTAGATTGCATAACAATTGTTGTTAATGAAAGCAACAAAGTGGATAAACTGACAAATGCACAGCTAGGAGCTATTTTTAGAGGAGATATTGTTAATTGGAAAGAAGTCGGGGGAGATGATATGCCGATAACTCTTTACGGTAGACAATCAAATTCAGGTACATTTGTACAATTTAGAGAGGACGTGTTGAAAAGCGATTATTCGGACGAAATGAGAAGAATGAACGGAAATTCACAGATCATTGAGTCAGTAAAAAATGATAAGTCGGGAATAGGATATGTCGGTTTAGGTCATGCCAAGCATTCTACAGGATCAAAAGTTCTTAAAATTGCTACGATGGAAGGAGAGGAGTACATTGATCCTACAGTGCTTAAAACGGATGAAGTTAAAAAGTATTCCATAATAAGAACCCTTATTCAATACACAAACGGCAAGCCAGAGGGAAGCACCAAGGATTTTATAGAATTTGAGCTTAGTCCTGAAGGGCAAAAAGTATGTGAGGAGATGGGCTTTCTTCCTCTAAATGAAGAATATGCCAAACAGAATGAGGGAATATTTTAAATCGTGTTATTTTAACAGGCACTGCTATTAACAACTCAAACCGTTCAGGTTAACAAAACAAAAAGTCACAAAGAGTTCACAATTGTTTTATAAAATTTATGGTATACTTTCTGTTAGTTGAACTAAAACTAATATAATTGTTTAACTCAAAGTTTTAATTTAAATAATTTTGTTCACAAAGATGTTTCTTGGATTTCAAAAAGTTGTTACGAGGTATTGTTATACTTAACTAGTTATGAAAAAAAATATATTCATTAAAATAATAGCAATAGCGGTAGTGTGCACACTATTATCACAGGATATAGTTAATGCCGAAGGTTTATCTCGTCTTCGTCAAAGAAACAATCTTCAGCCGCAGCTTTTTTCAGCTCCGATAGACAGTGTTGTGATGAAGCATGAGAGCTATATAAAGTATGCGCTACAATATATACTTAATAGCCTTGTCAAGGATATTGATCATGATGGAAGACGAATCTTTGATCATAAGCTTGCGCCCGGGTTTGGGTTTGTTTTCGATTTCAGAGAAGATCCGAAAAACGAATACAACGGAAAAAGGAGAGAAGGAGATAACTGGATCATACCATGTGCTGTTGGGGCAATAGATGAGATAATTATGAATCGTTCCTACAAATGGCCATATGAGGCCATAGTTAATAAGGACAAAGAAATACTTTCTATTCGCATTAAAGGTGAAAAAAAAGAAATACAACTATATAAAAACAAAGACCGAGAAATACGAAAATTATTTTTTATAAGCATACTAGCCGGATCAAGAGTTCTTTCTGTTAAAGAAGCTAAAAAACTTTTAGAGTCCGCAAAAGAATGGGATATTGAACAAGCAAAAAAATATAATATAACGCCGGATCTTCTTAAAGATGTAAAGAAATTGAGAACGTTTGCTTACAATACCGTCTACAAAGATATGGAAGCATTGCATAAAGTTTCTAGTCGTTCATATGGCGGAAAAAACTATTATTACAAGTCAAATGCCTTTAAAACATTGGAACAAATAGATCTTGCAATAAACGATGCGAATAAGTCTATAAAACAGTCGGAAGCGGAAGACTTGCAGATTATCGAGGAGAAAGTAGTTATTTCAGCTCCTAGTGTGAATGGTCAACCTAAGAGAGAAGAGGAATTCATCCATAGCAATTTTTTTGCAAAATTACGTAAATATTTTAGAATAGAAAACATTAAATATGCATGGAAGTACATACTAGGAAGTAGTGAGAGGAGAAGACAAACTCAAAAGGTTTTGTTTTACAAAAAGGGAATAGAATATTTAGGGGATAAATTTATTGACTCAGCGATATCCTGTATGTCAGCGGAAGAAGATAAAGGCATAAATGGGGTTGATGCGTTTTTTGATAGTCTTAAAAACGATAGCGTAAGAGGTTTGCTTATTGCGCTTAAAAAGCTAGGGATGAACGATGAATTATTGGGACGTATATACGATCCGATATACAGCAGCAGTATAATCGCGAATAATATTCCGGCCGAAATTATTGAAAGAGCAATAAATCTTAAAAAATTCAATATCACGATAACCCCGGAACTTCTTACTTACCAAAAAGAGATTATAGCAAAGAGGGCCGGGTTACTTGCCTATTATGGAATACCTGCAGATGAAAACACCATATTAATCGAAGAGGACAATATAGTAAATTTTGCCATAGAAGTGAACATAAATGCCGTAATACAGTCAACGCGCAGTAATATTGAGGAGAGAGAAAGTGTCGGATTATTTCTTTTTAGATTATCACAGGGAGATAATAAAACAAAGGATTTACTAAGTTCGGCTTTAGAAAAGTTGAATGAAGTCGACCGTGAAGATATAAACGAAATTATAGATGCTGAATTTAGTGAATTTAATATGAGCAAGGTCGGACTTCAGGCCGTAAAGATGTATTTATGGGCTAAAACTGAAGAAGATAGGCGCGAGTTAATCGGAATCCTTAAAAAAACTGCCAAGTCCTTAAAATATAATTTTTACAACAATGAGATGGGCAGGTATTTTGAGTCAGATCCGGACAATTTTGTGTTAAGAATTTCAGGGATAAATCCGACATCATATATGATGACAGGAAAAATACGGCGTGAAGATAAGAAAACTTTTGAAGATTGTTTATACGCCCTAAAAGTTCGGTTTCCCGGATTAAAAGCTTATTCAAGGGCAAGTTTTGAGGATGCCCAGACAGTACCTTCAAGGGCATGGGAGAAAATAAAAGATCGTATAAATTACATATCGAATCTGGTTTATGTTCCATGGTTAAACAGAATGCCTGGATACGCAAGAATTCTATTTGCCTGTATGTTTTTAGTCGTATTTTTGTTGCCGATTATAGCAGCGGCAACGGTTACGATTAATTCAACGAACGATGACGGAATAATATCCGCTGATAATTTAGACTTTCAAATATTTCAAAACTTAGAAGTTTCTCCCGCAGCAGAACTTGATGTTTATATTGATCAAAAAGTGCCGTTATTTGAAAGCGGTTATAATGCCGGAATCGAGCTGGCTAATCTAAATACAGCCAGCGGATATATAAGCGCGGCGGAAATAGCACTTCAAATAATTGCCCGCGATAAGCACTATTCCTGGAACCAGACGCGTAAAGCAGGGAACCTATTATCAAAGGCGATCAAAGGGTTAAAAAAAATAGGCAAAGAGGCATGGGAGCAGAACGGCGAGCGGCTGGAGAATGACGCGCGAAGTTTTTATAACGGGCAAAGGAATCCTGTTGATATCGCAAGGGTGATGAGTTATTCGCCTATTGATGCAACGGCATTTTCAAAACGGCAAGAACAAAGGCATGACGAAGTACTAAACATGCAAACACAGGAAGAAATACTTATTCCTTTATTAGTTGATAACATACAAAATGGGGGAGAAATACTCCCTGAAATAACGGAAATAGGTCTTTCGGATATTTTGGATAAAGTACTAAAAGATTCGTATGACATAAAAGAAGCTGAGAGAAGACTTAAACTTGCCGGGCTCAGAAAAGAACTGGCTTCTTATGGAACTTATTTTTGGGATATGGGATTAAGTTACGGCTCGGTTGACGGAGGCGTAGGAAACGGCCGCATTGAATCGGTTGTTGATAAAGCCGATGAATTAAGATTAAGGTCAGAATTGGGAGTTGTTCTGTATGATGCTGATAAAAAAAATAGGGAGTCTTCTTCTTTTGCCGAAGAAAAAAGAAGTAAATATTACATGGAACGCACAAAGATAAATGTTGCCGGTGAACTTATCGAAACATATTCCAAAGCAGTTATTTCAAAAGAAAAAATAGAGATACTTGAGAATTACCGCAGTGAACTTATAGCTATTAAAAATAGTTCAGTTTATACCCGAATAGATTCAGAAGAGATAGCTGTCTTAAATATGAGTATAGCCGAAGTTGACAGTGATATAAGGTATGAAAATAGGGTTCTTGAAGCGGCCAAGAGCAAAATAAGATATGTAGCAGGATATGAAGCCGATGCAGAGATTAATATTAACCGAAGTGAACTTTCATTATCTAATCTTTCCGAAGAAATCAAGAGGAGAGAAATTGACAGATATTTCACTCTGTCTCTTGCGGAAAAGGAAGAAGAGACGAGAGCTTTTAAAGCCCTTGCGGAAAAACGTCTAAATATTAAGATAAGAGGTCTTTGGGAAGAGGATGTTCTTAGGCGTTTTCTTTATGGTGATATTGCTAACCCCAGTTTTTTGGGAATTAAAGCTGAGATCATTTTTGGAGATACAGCTCGGGCAAAAAGCAATAGAGAAGCCTTGCTATTATATTACACCGCAAAAGATGAATATGAAATGATGAAAAAAAACAATAAAAATGACATGAATATTAAAGTATCTGAACGTGAGCAATTAATACAATCAAATGATGGCCAGATGGGAGTGCTCAATGAATTGGAGGAAGAAGCAGTTGATATAGCCGAAAGGCATGAAAAAGGGCTTGAGCGCACCCGCCCACTTTTGAGGGTACTGCGAGAGAAAAAAGATGCAAAGATCAAAAGCGCGGAAATATCAGGACAAATAGTGGTAGCGGAAATAGGCCTTGCGAAAACATTTGAAGACAAAGACGAGGAGATTAAAGGTCCAAGCATAGATAATGCAACAGAACCGGAGAAACAATATACTAATGAAGAAAAAGAATTTATTGAGGGATTAATTTCCTATATCGAAAGATACCTTTCTCCTCACGAAAGGATACTACTTAAAGAGCTGGCCGAGGAATTTGAAGAAGGAAATATGAGGAAAGGAATTTTTAGAAGAAAATTAAAGACTAAAGAAGAGATGATAATGATTATAGACAGGATATCGGATCTATTGCCAGTTGTAAATGTTCCGCGGGAGGGACTAGATAAGCACGAGAGAATATCTATTATGGATTCGAAAATTTCTCAGGTTAGATCGTCACTTAAAAATGCAGGATATACTGTTGATACACGATTATTGAAAGACATGTTTTTTGTGGTTATCGAAAGAGGACGTATTTCTAAAGAACAGATAGATGTTCAAATAGCCGAAAATAGAAGCAGGCTCGACACAAAGGCTTTTAGGCCGGTAATTGGTGTAGGAGTTTCCGTCGGTATTAGCGGAGATATAACTGATTTATCTTCGAATGTTTTTAAAGGAAGCAAGATTCTTAAAAATGCGGGTATGGGGATTACGGGAGATCTGCCGGTATATCGTCCGTCGGATAAAGTCAGGGAAAAAGCCGGCTTAGAGTTTGTTCTTGAAGCCAGAATAAAAGAAAATATAGCGGGAAGAAAAATTAAAGAAAATCTAGTCCGCAAAATGGTTCGTATACATTCAATTAATGAGCATATAAAAAACTTAAAAGATTCCGATAAGCTTGTAGATGAGAGAATTGATCAATTAAAGGATAGGCTTGATGTACCTTACTCTTCAATAAAAAGACTTAAAAGGCAACGCAGCGAAATTGCTATTGAAATCAGTTTAGCCGAGTCTGAGCATTACACGGCTAAACTTGATTTAAGGGGATATTTGGTGTTGGATGATAATGAAACTATGCTTCTTGATAATATAACTTCTGGTGATATTGATAGAATTGTCGCGTCTTTGAAAGAAGAAATGGACGGGAACCTTGTCCTTTCAAGCGAGATTGGTATCATTCCTCCCGGAACCCTTATGGCCATAAATCAGGAAGGAGAATTGGCGGCAGATAATGTTCTTACAGGTTATAGAATAAAATCATTGAAAGAATTAAAGGTAGTTACGCTAAGGAACGATGATGGTACATATAGAGGTGAGGTAGTATTTGATAAAGGGAATATGCTAAGCAGTGATATTGCTGACATAGATGAGAAAAAGATTGAAGATCTCTCATCAAAAGAGGTGTCTTTTCGTTATATGGTATCACTTTCAGATAAAGACGGACTTGATGCGGGCAATATTATAATTGACAAAAAGACTGGCAAAGATGCCCTTGATGAGGGTATACAAAAAGCAGGGAGAAGAGCGCATGTTTTAACTTCATATGCTTTGGAGAAAGACGGTGACTGTTTTAGCATAAAGTTCTCAGTTTCACCATTAGCTGTGGCAGGCACATATGCAAGTGTTTATCCTGCTCTTCCGGACTCATGGCTGGATTGGAGTGCTCTAGGATATTTAAATATACCCGGATATTTGACAGGTGCGCATAAAAGACAAAAGGAAAGACATATTTTAGCTAATATATCAATGATGGAAGCTAAGCGGTATGACATAATGCTAGAAAAGACAAAAAAAATAGCGGACGCTCAAAAAGTAAGTGCCATAAAGTTGTTCCGGCTTACAAAGGAAAAGCTAGGGATAACAACCGGGGCATTGGCAAAATGCGATAAAGAATTGGAAAGGCTGATTAAGTGGCAAAAAGAACTCCGAGACAGAGATGCATTATCTGGATTAGAAAGTCGTAAAAGGTTGCTTGAGGAAACGAAAGACAATATTGAAAACGAAATGTTGAACATAAATATACTTCTATCGGTATTAGGAGTTCAAGAATCGGATGTATCCGAGCAAGAGAATGATCACGACAAAGATCCAGGAATTTATAGAGGTGCTTCCTTAGAGGAAGAATTATCCAATGTTGATATTAATATAGCGAAAGAAAGAGAAAAACTTGCTTCTTTGGCCGGGATGTTTAGTAGTACGGTAAAGGCCGGAGGCAAAATATACAAGGATCAAACTTATGGTTCGGATAGAAAGGAAGGTGCTTTTTTTACCGGTATTTCTTTAAATTATCGGCCTAATCCTTATGCCGGAGAAATTTCGCGGCTAGATGTAAATAACGCTCAAAATCTTGCCGGACTTTCGCTCGAAGAAGCAGAAAATAGAGCTATTGAGCTTTACGGAAAATACAATGAAGCTTTGGCAGTTATGAGTTCAGCGGAGGCGAGAATAGATGTAACTTCAAACATTTCTAACTCCGGAGACAAAACCCAAAATACTTATAACAAAAGCGCAAACGAGATTGAAACAGACATGGTCGAACTTGACATCGCAAGAAAAAATATAATTGATGCTAAACAAAATTTGATTGAGGCTTTAAAAGAATTCTCTATCGCAATAGAGACAGGTACCGGTGTAATTTTACCGCCTTCTGTTCTTCTCCCTTACGATATTGATCCGGAAGAGCTGGATAAAGAATTTATGTCTAAAGCTGATTTTAGTTCTGACAAAGTTATAAAAAATTTAAGAAATGACAGGGAAATATCAGAACTAAAAGAAAAAATGGTCTTTTGGCGCCTTTTCCCCGAAATGAGTGGCCAATCCGAATGGAACAATGTAAGAAGAGACATGAACATATTATGTAAGGCTTCTACCAGAATATTGGGAAACGGCAGATCGATAAAAGAGGGAATAGAAAAACTTAAACAGAAAGGTTCTGAAGAAGCAGAAAAGCACAGAATAAGCGAACTTATATATGAATGGGAAATAATTATTGCGGATCTTAACCTGTATTTACAGGAAGTAAAGTCAATTGAAGTAGAACTCAAAAACCTTAAGATAGTATACATATGAAACAGCTAGTGGGAAACCCATATATCCGGATAATACCGGGACAAAAAACACAGCTGCTATTGCGAAAACACTAACAATAGCTATTTTGGATAAAACACGTTTTTTTGCGTCATCTTCATCGCTGAGTAAATTAGTTCTTTTTTTAAGAATGGTTTCTGTTAATGCCGACAAGACAAGAACACTTATAACTACAATACCAACCGACACAAAAGGCTGACACCAAACATACTGAAGATAAATCCCTTTAACCATGTTTAAAACATTAGAAAAACTAAAAGCTCCCAAAGGTATTTTAATAAAATATGACATAATAAATATCAGGAATAAGTTTGCGGCAGATATAACTGTCCACCATTTGAAGGTGCGCCTTAATGCTTCGGAAAGTCTCATTCTTACGGTATTATGTCTTATTTTTATTGTTCCTACTGGTAATGGGACCCTTGTTCTTATAATAGCTTCTTTTCTGAAAAAACCGACAATAAACGTACCGGCTATTGATAAAGGAAAAGAAACTAAACTTGCGGCTGTTAGTATTATCTTTAAGACATCAATAAATTCTGAAGTCCCCGGAATAAGTTTGGTGCCGGAGAAACAATACAGAATAGAACTTATACCTAATAAAAGAATTAAGCCTTTTGTGTTTTTCCTATATGACTGAGTTTTCCCAAAACTTTCTTTTTTGTTCTTTTCAGAAAATACTAAAATATAACTTAAAATTACAATACCTATTGTAACGACTGCTAATACAGTAAATACTTTCAATGCCGGAAACATTAGTGTTCCATTGATGTAATAACC
>JADGBB010000025.1 GCA_015231715.1 Candidatus Omnitrophota bacterium | reverse complement strand
AGGGTGAATTCGGAAATTATGAGCTTAACCTTAATTATGCCTATATTGAATGGAGTCCGGTAAATGAAATTAAGATCACCGGCGGTAAAATGAAAAATCCTTTATACAATCCTGACCAGCTGCTTTGGGACAGCGATATTTGTTTTGACGGTGCGGTAATAAATTCAAAATATTCTATAGGAGATGAAACTAAGATAGATGTTTATTTTAATGCGGGATTTTTTATAATTGATTATTTGGGTAATGCTTCAAAAAATCCTTATCTTGCGGCCCTGCAGGGCGGGCTCGGGTCTTCAATTGAAGAGATAGCGGATTGGAAATTGATGGCAGGCTATCTTGATTTTGTACATATACAAAATAGTAAAGCAACTGGGTTGGCGCCTGTAACAGGATCTGCGAATTCTGAAAGCACTAATACACTCAAATATTATGCGCATGATTATAATGTAGTGGAAGTAAGCGGAGAAATGACGTTCCACCTTTTGGAACAAGAGCTCCCCGCGCCTTTCAATAAGCCGTTAACATTATTCGGCGATATGGCGTGGAACACTTCCGGTGAAACTTCCGGGATAGATCCGGATAAAGATACGGCGTATCAATTGGGCGTAAACTACGGTAAAAGCCCGAAAGCGCTCGGCGAATGGAATACAGGTTATAACTATGTATGGTTTGAAAGGAACGCTTTTCCCGACGAGTTCCCAAATGCTGATATGTTACGAGGCGGAACAAATGGCTACGGTCATAAAATATGGCTTAATGTAGGGCTGGCAAAAAATTGGTGGTTGTCCGGCATTTACTATGCGCTGAGAGATAAAAGTCTTACTCAGCCCGATAACGGTGACTGGGGTCATATAGTTCAGGCGGATGTAAGCGTTAAATTCTAATAATAAAACAGGCTCATAATAAAAGCATGAAAGAATATCCGAATGATCCGGCTCTTATCACTCAATTTAAGAATTATATTCTTGATAGGAGCGGTCTATATTTTAAGGACCATGATCTAAAAGATATTGATAAAGCTGTGCGATTAAGAGCTGAAGTGAAGAAATGCAAGACTCTTGAAGAATACTATCATGTGTTGACGTATGATGATGATGATGATGATGAGTTTAGAGAACTGCTTAATATCATCACAATAAACCACACTTATTTTTTCAGGAACAAACCGCAATTCGATGTTTTTCAAAATGTTGTCTTAGAAGAAATAATCCAAAAAAAAAGAAAAAAACACGCGCTTGAAGGAATGGGCAGTAAACCGTCTATAAGAGTATGGAGCGCGGGCTGTTCTTCCGGTGAGGAACCTAATACTATCGCGATAATCCTGCGTGAAATGTTACCCGATATAAATGACTGGGATATATTTATACTTGCTACTGATGTATCTAAAAGTGCTTTAGAAAAGGCAAATAACAGGAAATATAGATACCATTCGGTAAAGATGGTTCCTGAACATTTATTAAAAAAATATTTCAAAAAAGATGAAAGTGAAAATACCGGTAAAATATTTTCAGCGATCGATCAGTCAACATATACCATAAGCAATGAGATATCACGAATGGTGACTTACAAATATCTAAATTTAATGGATACAACTTATCCTATGGGATTCGATGTGATATTTTGCAAAAACGTTGTTATTTATTTTGAAAGAGAAACAATAAAAAAAGTTATGGAAAGACTGCAGGCTAGTTTAGTTGATAACGGCTATATGTTTATTGGCTATTCCGAAACTTTGCAGTTTATGCCCGAAAAATATAAGATGCTGATCCAGGATGATGCGATATATTACAGAAAGACCAGGCCGGGTTATTCTTTTGATAAAGGCTTTGGTTCGACCGAAGAAATAATTAAAGAAAATAATTTTACATCCGCGCTCAGTTCAGCATCTAAGGGAAGTGAAAAAAAATTAATCGATGAGATCGTTTCAGACATAAAGAAAAACATAGAACAAAAAAACTATGAAAAAGCTTGGAATTTGATCGGACAGGGACTGAAAAAAATACCCGATAATGTTGATCTTCTGTGTTTTTATGTGGAAATAATGATAAATACACGAAAATTAAAGGAAGCTGATAATATAGTTCAAAAAATAATCGCTAAAGATGCAGGGAATACTTACGGGTATTTTCTTGCCGGAAGTATTTTTTACGAACAGGAAGAATATGATAAAGCTAAAATAAATTTTCGTAAATCGGTTTATCTCAAGCAAGACAACCCTTTGGCACATTTTTATTTAGGGAATATATTTAAAATGGAAAAAGAATGGGATCTGGCTTTAAGGGAGTACAGAAATACTGTCAATTTGTTGCATAGTAAATCATCGTTAGATATACTTGATTACAGTGGCGGATTTACTGTAGGCGTATTATTAAATATTACTAAAAACAATATTGAAAGAATAAATCTGGATCGGGATTAAATGAAACAGCTGATAATTTTTGAATCTTCCGGCAAAAGATACGCGGCAGATGTGTCTTTTGTTCAGGAAATAGCACGAATGCGTAAAGTCGTGCCTATTCCTGATACCGCTAAATATGTTGAAGGTGTAATGAGTTTAAGAGGCGCTATAATTCCCGCGGTAAGTTTCGCTAAGAAACTTGGTATCACTGAAACGCAGTTAAATAAAACTGACCGCATAATGATAATCAATTTGAAAGATTATACTCTGGGTATAATAGTTAACGATGTGCTTGATATAATCACGGTAGAAGAATCTAATATCACAGCGCCTGAAGGGATGCTGCGAGAAGCGTCGTATCTAGAGGGAGTATTAAAAACACCTGAGGGGATAACGCTGCTAGTTGATTTTCAAAATCTTTTTACCGGCGAAGAAGAACAGAACATAAACAGGGTAAAAGATAAAGTCGTACTTACTAAAAAAGAACAATAATATGACTGACAAAAACAAAAAAATATTTATTGAAGCCGATGATGACGATATGTTCTACGAAGAGGTTGAGCAGGCCGGTGATAAAGTACGGATGGTGTCTTTTGCCTGCGCTGGTGAAAATTACTGGGTAGAGATAACTGACATAAAAGAGCTGATAATCCCCGGGCAAATAACTAAAGTGCCTAACACTCCTGATTTTATTGCCGGAGTAACTAATTTAAGAGGAGAAGTTATTTCGCTAATAGATTTCAAGAAACTTTCCGGCACATTCTCAGGAGACCGAACAAGCCATGGCGGATTATGCCTAATAACGGACATAACAGGCGAGAATGTAGGTATATTGATCGAGAAAATGGAAGGCACAATTGAGGTAAATAAAGAGATCATCCAGCCCCCTTTGAATTCGCTAAAAAAATCTGATGGGTTCTACATCAAAGGGCAAGCCCAAGTTGACGGGAAAATACACTTAATACTTGATATAGAAAAAATATTAAATTCTAGAGAAATAAATGAACTCCGCAGATGATTCACCCGTAGCGAAGGATCACAGGCCGACGGTATAAAAACTAAATGGGAGTTATATGAAATTAAAAAAAATATTGCTAATGAATGTCTTATTATGTTTAGTGATGCTGGTTGTAAATACGGCAAGCGACTGTAGGAACGTATCTGAAATAAAAGGCATAGCCGAAACCAAAATTAAAAATATTGCGAATAGACCGGAAGTTGTAGAAGCAGTGAAAGAGGCTAATAAAGAAGCCGTAAGATCTCTTTCTGAAATATTTTCGCTGGACAGCAAATGGAAAGCTTCTGAAGCCGACGATGCGTGGGTTAGAAGTTTTAGTAATAATGATTGTGCAGGATTTTTAAGACAAATAAGAAATAAAAATAACTCAGGTAAAAATGCTTTTGGGTTTTCGGAGATGTTCGTTATGGATAAACAAGGCAATATTGTAGCCGAGACAGAAAAAACAAGCGATTACTGGCAGGGCGATGAAGATAAATTCACAAGATCTTTTATAGGCGATAAAGGCGAGATATTTATAGCAAATAAATTTTATGATGAAAGTTCACAATTATACCTGATACAAGTATCAGTACCAGTAACGGATCCCGACACAGGCAAAGCAATAGGCGTCCTAATGGTCGGATTACTTGATGAGTAAAAAGAAGTAAGTTAATAATAACTATGGAGGGAAGATGACTCTTAATAAGAAGATGATTGTTGGGTTCGGGACTATTATTGCAGTGGTTCTTTTATTCGGAATGATAGTTGTTTTTCTGGCACTGAACATGAGGAAAAACGCTGAAAATCTTGGGAATACCGAATTCGTATTATCCCAAGCCGTAGACGATATGCAAACAAATATGAACAATACCGCAATGGAGTACATGAGCTATATGATTGATAGATCCGGAAGTCATCTTGAAGGTATTGACGGTCTTACTGAAAATTTTAGAAAAAACCAAATAGTTTTTAGAAGGCTTGCTAAAAGCGAACAATATGAGCAAGCTATCAGCGAAATAGATAAAAATTATGATGGATTCAAGCAAGTGTCCGAAGAAGTATTTAACTTGGAAAATATACAAAGCACACAGATTAATACTATTTCTGTTGAAGTGGAGACAATAAGCGCGATTTTAAAAGAGCTAGTAGAAAAAATTTCTAATTCGGCAGAAGATGCAGATACTGTACAAAAATTTAAACATTTAGTCGAATTTCAGGATCTTTCAGGAGAGCTTATCATATCTATGTTGATGTATATGAGCGCAAAGTCAGCGGAAGATGAAAAACAAATAATCAGAATAAAAGAAAAAATGCTCAACAACCTGATCGAATGTGAAAAAAAGCATGATGCAAAAGGGGATGAAAATCTTGATGAAAAAAAACTTCATGAAGAAAAACTGCATCCTGCTATTAAAAAACTAGTTGCGGATGTTGAAAATACGGTTGAACTAATAAAGCATGTTAAAACCCGACAAAAGGATATGGTAAAAGCTAAAGACAATATGGATATGTATTTTCTTGAAAATATTAAGCCATTTATTAAGAAACAAGTTGATAGAAATATCAAAGATATAGAGGATTCTTCCAAATTAATTTATCGCCTAATTTTTTTACTAATGCCTTTTGTTGTGTTAGGAAGTATTTTAATAACGATGATGATGTTAAGTAACTTTAAATCTATAGCTTCAAAACTTAAAAATTATATACAAGAAATAACTTCGTCGAGCAGTGAAATATTAGCGGCCGCTCAGCAGCAGGCGGCAGGAGCGAGAGAGCAGGCTTCTGCTATCGCAGAAACGTCAACATCTGCTAAAGAATTATCGGCGACATCCGAACAAGTCGGCGAAAGTATAAATAAAGTGGCGGACGCGGCGAAACATGCTATGGACGGAATGTCAAAATTAAAAGTTTCTTTGAAAAAAACAAATGATGTTATAACGTCTTTAGGCGAAAAATCGGAGAAGATAGGTAAAATTACCGGTCTTATTGATGATATTGCCGATCAAACAAATCTTCTTGCCGTGAATGCTTCCATTGAAGCTGCTAGAGCAGGCGAATATGGCAGAGGCTTTACTGTAGTTGCAGATGAAATACGTAAATTGTCTGATTCGACGGCAGCGTCAACTAAAGAGATAACGGATCTTGTAGAGATAATCCAGCATGAGATGACGAATTCTATAGTATCTATGGAAGAAAGCGTAAAAAATGTTGAAGAAGAAACAAGTTTAGCTCATGAGACTTCTGACCGGTCACGAGAGATATCAATGAGCGCTAATCAGCAGTTATCAGGCTCAAGACAGATAGCAGAAGCGATGCTGAGCATAGACGAAGCAATGAAGCAGGTAACAGCCAGCGCTAAACAAAGCGAAGTAGCTGTAAAATCCCTGAGCGAACTGGCCAGAGAAATGCAGCTATTGGCCGATAAAATGGTTTAACAAACAGGAGTAAGATGGGGTTTGATAAGTCTGAGTTTATTGACGGGTTTAAGGCCGAGGCTCGGGAACATATTGAGAATCTGAATCTTGGTTTTATTAAGTTCGAAAAAAACCAGGACGATAAAGAGCTGTTAAAACATCTTATGGGCGAAGCGCATACTATTAAAGGCGCGGCGGCTATGATGGAATTTAAACGTATTTCTGAAATAGCACACATTATTGAAGATGCAATGGAAGCGTCTATTGAGCGTAATACTAAATTTGAAAGAGAACATTTTAATATACTTTTTGAAGCGCTTGACGCTATGGGCTCGCTTTTAGAAGATAAAGTTACCTGGAAAGCTAAAGGTGTAGATAGGCCTTATGTAGAGGAGCTTTGCAGGCGTTTATCGGAACTTCTTATCAATGCTGAAAAAGTTCAAGGAAAACAGCAAGAAAAAGTTACTGAAAAAGTTGAGCCAAAAGAAGTGCCGGCGCAAGACCCTTTCGATACTAAAAAAAAGAACATACCTAAAACAGAGAAACGAATTGAACCGACCTGCGAAATCACTGAAACATCGTTACGCGTCGATGTGGCTAAAGTAGACACGCTTCTAAACAGCTCGAGTGAATTATTGATCTCCAAAATAAGGCTGAAAGAAGTTGTTAAAGAGCTTGTAACAAACGCGCGTCAAAAAAGCAACGGAATTGATTACTCTAAACTTTTATCTATCACCGATAATATTGATTCATTAACCAGCCAGATGCAAAAAAAAGTAATGGATATACGCCTCATCCCTGCATCATACTTATTTAATTCTTATCCGCGCATAATGAGAGAGCTGGCTAACGAAAACGGCAAAGCCATAAATTTTGAAATTGAAGGAGAAGACACTACGCTTGATAAAGCCATACTAGACAAACTCAAATCACCTTTAATGCATATTTTAAGAAACGCTATAGATCATGGAATTGAAACTAAAGAAGCCAGAAAAAAAATAAACAAGCCTGAAGAAGGAACGATAAAATTAAAAGCTTATCGTGAAGGTACACAGGTTGTTGTAGAAGTTGATGATGACGGAGACGGCATTGATATTGCGAAAGTCAAAGAAACGGCTGTAAAAAAACAGATGGTGCCGGTAGAAAGAATAGGCGAAATGCAGGACGACCAGGCGCTTCAGCTTCTTTTTACTCCGGGGTTCAGCACAAAAGAGAATGTTACAGATCTATCCGGCAGAGGAGTAGGTCTTGATGTTGTGCGCTCAATGATAGCTTCGCTTAAAGGAATGATAGAAATAACAACAAAAAAAGGTGAAGGATCAAAGTTCATAATAAAGCTTCCGCTAACGCTTGCCATTTCAGAATGCTTGCTCGTTCTGGCAGGTAATGACAAGTTCGCGATACCTATTGACTCAGTAGCAGAAACAATGAGAATTGAAGCAAACGAAATTAAAAGCATCGAAAATAAAAATGTTATATCCGTAAGGAACCATATAATACCGTTAGTGCGGCTTAACGATATTTTTTCATTGCCGACAAGAGGCATATTGGAAAAAAGAACATACATAATAATTATTTTGCAATTTGTCGAAAGAAAAGTAGCTCTATTAGTAGATGATCTTTTGGGCAGAGAGAATGTTGTTTCAAGAGATATCGGGGACCCATTAAAAAAAGTTAAAGATATCGGCGGGGCGACTATACTGGGTGACGGCAAAGTAATTTTCATACTCGATGTGCCGTCAATAGTAGATTCTTCAGAAGGATATTTTGTAAGACGAACGGTGAAAGACGAAACAGAAGACAAGGGAAGTAAAACAATTAAGAAACAAAAAAATATTTTACTGGCTGAGGACGTTTTAAGCACGGCAATGATGGAAAAAAATATTCTTGAATCCGTAGGATACAATGTGATACTGGCTAAAGACGGACAGGACGCGTATGAAAAATCATCAACTGAAAAATTTGACCTTGTTATAAGCGATGTGCTGATGCCTAGAAAGAACGGGTTTGAATTAGTTGAAGCATTGCGACAGACTAAAGAGTACCGCAATGTGCCGGTTATCATGGTAACAACCAGAGGCAGCGAAAAAGATAAATTGCGCGGACTTGAAGTCGGCGCTGACGCGTATATATTAAAGAACGAATTTACTTCGGATGTTTTACTTGAAACGATAGACAGGCTTTTAGGATAAAGATGGAATGTACTAAAACAATAAAAGTACTAGTAGTGGACGATTCGCCTTTTGCGCGTAAAGCGTTATCGGCGATACTTAATTCAGAACCCGGTATCAGCGTGGTAGGAACTGCAGATAACGGGAAAGATGCAATTGAAAAAGCTTTACTGCTAGCGCCTGATGTTATTACTATGGATGTAAGAATGCCGGGAATGGACGGGCTGGAAGCATTAGATATAATCATGCAGAATAATCCTGTGCCGGTAATAATGGTCAGCAGTATTGACCCCAAAGTTGTAATGAAAGCTTTAAGTTTCGGAGCTATGGATTTTGTTTCAATAACTCAGGATATAGATACAGTAGCTAAAGAGCTTATTGAAAAAGTTAAGATCTCCTCAAGGGTAAAACCTATACACAGAATGAAATTTACTTCAAAAAAAAAGGAGCCCGTAAAAAAGACCGAGCCTGTATCAGGTTTTACGAATATTGTTGCCTTAGGTATTTCTACCGGGGGACCGCAGGCATTAAAAGTTTTGATCGATCATATTCCGGAAAATTTTCCAGGATCGATGATTATCGTTCAGCATATTTCGGAAGGGTTTATAGGCGGTTTAGTCGAATGGCTTAAGAGCGGGAATAACTTGGATATCAGAGTCGCCAAGACAGGTGATGAACTAAAAAAAGGAAGTATACTTTTTGCGCCTGATTCGCATCATACAATTGTAGGCATAGATGAAAGAATAGCATTTATAGATGATTCAAATGTTAAAACTTTTCATATACCGTCTATTGATGTAATGATGATGTCAGTAGCTAAAGTATATCGGAATCGAGCTGTCGGAGTGATAATGACGGGTATGGGGCATGACGGAGTGGAAGGAATAAAAGCCATTAAAGACGCCGGCGGAAAAACTCTAGCGGAAAACGAACAGACGTCAGTTATTTACGGAATGAATAAAATAGCCATAGAAAAAGGATACATAAATCAAGCACTGCCGCTGAACGAAATGGCGGAAGGGATACTTAAGGCGATTACTTAAAACCCGTCATCCTGAGGAGCGAAGCGACGAAGGATCTGCATTACGTAGGGCTGAGATTCTTCGCCTTCGGCTCAGAATGACGAAGTAAGGCGGAAAGAGGATAATTATGGCGAAGATACTTATAACGGATGATAGTCCAACGGTACTGGCGATAATATCACGGAGTTTGCAGAAAGAGGGGTATGATGTTGTTACCGCATCTAGCGGGGAGGAAGCGTTTGAAAAAACTATCTCGGAACAGCCGGATCTTATTCTCATGGATGTTACGCTGCCTATGCAGAGCGGATATGAAGTCTGCCGTAAAATAAAGGACGATTATCGGCTTAAAAAAATACCCGTAATTTTTCTGACCGGTAAAAATCCCGAAGAAGAAAAACGCCAATTCGAAGAATCTAAAGGGAATGCCTTTCTGGCTAAACCAGTTGATATGGAAAAACTTTTTGAAACAATAGAAACATTTTTGTCTGAAACTAAAAATACATAAAGAGAGGGTTAATGGCTAAAGCTAAAGATATTATGACAAAAAATGTTGTTTTAATAAAACCGGATACTTCAGTTTATGATGCTATAATTATATTGGTAGACAAACAAATAAGCGGAATGCCGGTAGTTAATGATAAAAATGAATTAGTGGGTGTTGTTACGGAACAGGATTTTCTTGTTTATTTTGATTTTGTCGGTAATTCGGAAGTTAAAAAAGCTTTAGTTAAAGATTATATGACGAGAGAAACCGTGCAGTTTAAACCGGACTCGGATGTGTCTGAGATATTAAGAGCGTTTGTGCAAAAAAATATTAAGCGAGTGCCGATAACCAATGAGAACGACGAAGTGGTCGGCGTGGTTTCACGGCGCGATGTGTTGAAATATATGGCGAATAAGTAGGGCTGGGATTCTTCGCCTTTGGCTCAGAATGACGGTAGTGGGGCTTTAGAAAGACGGAGTGGGGTGGACTTGGATAATAATGATCTTGAGAAAGTTTTAGAAGAGCTTAAGAAGAAGAATGCTCAGCTTGAGCAGGCTACGGTTAAGCTTATACAGTCGGAAAAGAATGCGGCTTTGAGTGAGCTGGCTTCGGGGATGGCGCATGAGCTTAATCAGCCGCTTAATGTAGTTAAAATAATTTGTCAGTCGCTTTTAAGAGATATTCAAAAAGATCGGTTTGACCTTGAAGAAGCTAAAACAGATCTGCCTGAAATAATTAAACAGATGGATAAAATGGCTAAGATGGTTGAGCATATGCGGTCATTCGTTAAACAGTCAGATGTGCTTGTAAAAGAGTCAGTTGATGTGAATGAAGTTGTTAATAGTATGCTTAAATTTGTGAGACAGCAATTTCAGTCTCGCGGATTGACGCTTGCAGAAGAACTGGCTTCTAATCTTCCCGAAATAGAAGCGGATCCGAACCATCTTGAGAGAGCATTATATAATTTAGCTATTAATGCGCGTGATGCTGTCGATAATAAAGAAGTTAAAACTAAACGTGTTATTATTAAAACAGAATTCTCAGCAAATGAAAAAAGTGTTATTATAACAATAAACGATACAGGCGCAGGTTGGGCGCCGGAACTAAAAGATAAAGTCTTTCAGCCGTTCTATTCCAATGCTGATGTGCTTATTCCTGACGGAAAACCCGGCAAAACGTCAGGGCTTGGTCTTTTTGTTTCAAAAAAAATAATTGATGAGCATGGCGGTAATATAACGATCGAAAGTGAAATAGGTGTCGGTACTACTATGCGAGTGGCATTGCCGGTTATCTAATAGGTAGCGATTAAATTGAGTCTAAGGGGCGGAATGAATCGGATCTTTAAAGTGCTGATAATAGAGGACGAAGATATAACGAGAAAAATGTTATCTAAGTCTATACGTAAAGAAGGTTTTGAAGTATTTGAAGCTGAGAACGGCAGAAAAGGCCTTGAAATGTTCAAAGAAAAAAATCCTGAAATAATAATTACCGATATAAAAATGCCTGAGATGAGCGGAATAGAAGTTATGGAAACAGTAAAGAAAATTTCACCCGAAGCCCAAGTTATATTAGTAACAGCTTTTGGTAAGGCCGAAACAGCTATTAGAGCTCTTCATGCGGGAGCTATAGATTATATAAAAAAACCGATCGATCTTGATCAGCTTTCAGTTGCTTTAGGGAGAGCGAAAGAAAAAATAATGAAGCTTGAACAGATAAAGTTTCAGCCGGTAATATTGTTGGTTGATGACGATAAAGATATAATGATAAACATGGTAAAAATATTGGAAAAAGAACAGCTTACTGTCAGACAAGCAGAAGGGCCGGAACAAGCTATAGACACATTCAATAGAGAAAAAATAGATATAATGATAACTGATCTTAAAATGTCTAAAATGAACGGAATAGAGCTGATAAGAGAATTAAGAAATATTTCGGATGATTTTAAATCTATCATAGTAACGGGTTACGGGGATGAAAATGAAGTTATAGAAGCGATACGCGAAGAAACAGTGAGTTTTATAAAAAAACCTATTAACTGTGATCAACTTTTAGACATTATAGGTAAAGCAGTGGACCTATTACAAATTGAAAGAGCATTGAAATACAGAGAAAGAGAATTAAAAATAACAAAAGAATATTACGATACAGTACAGGGCGAAAGCGCGGGCACAAGGAGTAAAGATGTCGAGAAAAGCTAAAGTTCTTATTGTTGATGATGATAAACTGCTGAACGAACAGCTAAAAATGGAAGTTGAAAGAAACTTTTATGAGGTTTTTTCCGCGCATGACGGTGCTGCCGCAATAGACATACTAAAAAAAGAAGATATAAAAATAATTCTTTTGGATGTAAATCTTCCTGATATGGAAGGGTTTGAAGTCCTTGATGCGGCAAAAAAAGAAAAAGGCGCCTGTGAAATTATAATGATAACAGGGTTCGGAGCGGAAGAGATAGCGATAAAGGCTTTGCGGAAAGGAGCGATAGACTATATTGAAAAACCTGTTGATTTTACGCAGCTAACTGCCGCTATGGGAAGAGCTGAAGAAAAAGTTAAAGAAAAAGAAAACCTTACGTTTAAGAACGCTATACTTGTTGTAGACGACGATGAAGAAATAATCTTGCGGCTTTCAAGATTTTTGAAAAAAGAAGGATTCGAGGTTTTTACGGCTAATTCCGGTGAAATGGCAATTGACATCGTTCTTAAAAATAAAGTAGACGTTATAATTACCGACATACAAATGCGGGGTGTCGACGGAATCGGTGTTATACAAGAATCAAAAAAATTATATCCCGACATTGAAGGTATAGTTGTTACAGGCCACAAAGAGCAGGAGATAGCTATCCGCGCTTTACGCGTAGGAGCGATAGGGTATCTTACAAAACCGATCAATTTAGATGAGATGCTGATAAATGTTAATAAAGCAATCGACCGAATAAATCTTAACCGAAACAAATTATACAGGAACAGAGAACTTAAAATATCTTCAGAGATCATCGTTAAAATGAACGAAGAACTTGAGCGGCGCATTGAAGAAAGAACACAGCAGCTGAATGAAACACAGTCACAGCTTTTTCAAACCGCTAAACTCGCGACACTCGGTGAAATGTCAGCGGGACTAGCGCATGAAATAAATCAGCCTTTAGGCGGTATTGCGCTTATAAGCATGAATATAAGAAAACTGGTAGAACGAAAAAGGGCTACGGATGAGATGCTTATAAAAGCTGTTGATGATATTGACTTGTCAGTAGAAAGAATGAAAAAAGTCATACAGCATATACGCACATTTGCCCGGCAGGAAACATTAAAATTTATTGAAGTAGAAGTTCCAAAAACTATCGATTCGACGCTTACTTTACTCGGCGAACAGCTTAGATTACATGGTATAGAAATATGCCTTGAGTTTGAAGATAAACTTCCTAAAGTCGAGGGCGAGCCTTTTCAGCTGGAACAGGTATGGGTTAATTTTACTTCTAATGCCAGAGACGCGATGGACATTAAAGAAGAAATGATAAAGTCAGGTAAAATGGAGCATGTTGGTTCTTATAATAAAAAACTGACAATATCAGTTTCATTGGACAAGGAAAACGGCTTTATACAAGTTGCTTTTCAAGATAACGGCGTAGGTATAAGCAAAGACAAAATTTTAAAGATCTTTCAGCCTTTCTTCACTACTAAAGAAGTCGGGAAAGCAACAGGACTGGGCCTTTCGATAAGTTACGGTATTATAAAAAACCATAGAGGCGAGATAACAGCATCAAGTGTGGAAAATGAAGGTACTCTAATGACAGCATATTTACCGATATTAAAAAATGGGGCAGCTAATGGCTAAAATATTAGTTATTGATGATGATAAAATAATAAGAGAGCGAATGGCCAGCCTTTTGGAGTTGGAAGATCATGAACCGGTTATAGCGGAAGACGGCCCTCACGGACTTGAGCTATTTAAAAAAGTAAACCCTGCAGTAATTCTATTAGATATAAAAATGCCGGGCATGGACGGACTAGAAGTTTTAAAAAAAATAAAAGAGGATAAAGAAAGAGCGGCAGATGTAGAAGTAATAATGATAACAGGCCACGGAGGAGTAGACACGGCGATAGAAGCTCTTAAGATAGGAGCTTTTGGATATGTACAAAAACCCGTAGAATTTGACCAGCTTATTATTGAAATTTCTAAAGCTTTAACAAAACAAAAACTTGAAAAAGATCTGGCTGAATATGTCAAGCAGCTTGAGATAGCCAAAAACAAAGCGGATGACGCTAATCAGGCCAAAAGCCGTTTTCTCGCGACAATGAGCCATGAAATACGAACGCCTTTAAACGCTATAATAGGATTTTTAGATATACTAAGAAGCACAAATCTTGACGAAAAACAGGCGGATTATGTAAATACGATTTCTTCCAGCGGAAATATTTTACTTGAGATAATTAACGATATACTCGATATATCAAAAGTTGAATCCGGCGAAGTAAAACTGGAAAGCATTAATTTTAACCTGCGTAATTTATTAGAGAACCTGTTTAAAGTTATGGGCGTTAAAAAAGGCGAAAAGCCCATAGATATGGGGTTCTCGATCAACGGAGATGTGCCGCTTGATATAGAAGCGGATCCAACAAGGATTAAACAGATAATAATTAATATACTAAATAACGCATTGAAATTTACAGAAAAAGGATCGATAAATCTTGAAATATCTTTGGAAAAAGAACTTGAAGGACGTGAAAAAATTTTACGGTTTACAAGTACTGATACCGGAGTAGGAATACCTAAAGACAAACTGGAAGAAATATTTAAACCTTTCACTCAGGCAGATATGTCAACTACAAGAAAATACGGCGGGACAGGCCTCGGTTTAAATATATGCAAAAAACTAGCAGAACTTATGGGCGGCGAAATATGGGTGGAATCTGAAGAAGGTAAAGGGTCGCAGTTCATTTTTACTATTAAGATAAAAGAAGGGCTGGTGGCCGTTAACAATGATGTTACACCATTGCCTATGAACAAACTCTCCGGTAAAAATGTTCTTATTTTAGACGATACGGTACGCAATATAGAAATATTCAAATTTTTCTGTGAAGAGACAGGGATGAAAGTTGAATCTTTTACTGACGGGACTAAGGCTATTAAGTGGCTTGAAGAGAAAGGCCGGGACGCAGCCCGATTAGATATTATTTTATCGGACATAATGATGCCGAACATGGATGGATATACTTTTGCAAATAAAGTTAAAAGCATGGATGCGTATAAAGACGTAAAAATGATAGCTTTAAGTTCGGATGTTTATGTCGGTATGTCGCGTAAATTAAAAGAATCCGGATATGCCGGTTTTTTGCCTAAACCTATTACAAGAGAAGAATTAAGAGGCGTTATATGCACCGTGCTCGGGGATAACAGAAAAGACAATGAAAATATTGTAACTCGTCATTCAGCGCGGGAAGTATCCTGTAAAGGCCTTAAAATATTAGTAGCTGAAGATAATGCGGTAAATCAAAAACTTATTAAAGCTTTATTAGAAAATATGGGATGCATAGTACAACTGGCAGCTAACGGAAAAGATGCGGTTGATTCAGTAATAGCAATGGAACACGATATCGTCTTAATGGACCTGCAGATGCCGATAATGGGAGGCGTGGACGCTACAATACGGATAAGGGAGATAGGAAAAAATATACCTATAATAGCTTTAACAGCTGCCGCTATGGTAGAAGATGAAAAAAGAGCTATGGATGTAGGAATGAACGGTTTTTTAACAAAACCTATAGATGTAACAAAATTAAAAGATATGATAAAAAAATTCGGGAACAGAAATTGAGAGTGAATAAATATGAAAAAAATCAACGATAAAAATATTATAGTTGCAGTGATCTCTGCCTGGTGCGTTAGTGTGTTCATTCTGATCTATGTAAGTACGAATATTTACGGCAGTATTATTGAAAACAAAAAACTGGATATGCATAGATCTCAGATGGATAAAATGTCTGAAAAATTCAATGAGTATGTGCTGAAAAGAAAAATAGTTCTTTTATCTATTTCCGAAAGCCCGGCCACAATAATGGCGCTAGAGAACAAAATAACGCCTGATAGCCCGGAAATGCTTACTATGCTAACATCTGCTAAATCTATAGCTGAGGCGTCCATAGTTTATGTGATGGATATTGAAGGAACAGTGATCGCCTGTTCACCGTATGAAGGCGGCAAAACACTTACCGGTAATAATTATAAATTTCGCCCATATTTTACAGACGCGTTAAATGGGAATATTTCAGTCTATCCGGCACTTGGGGTAACTACCAATGAAAAAGGAATATATTTAAGTGCTCCTGTCCGAGAGATTAAGACAAACAGTATAGTTGGTGTTGTTGTCGTTAAATTGGGTGTAGAGGAAGTAGCAAATATTTTCAATGAATATGAATCGCCGGAACTACTTATATCACCTCTAGGTGTTATTTTTGTTTCTAACAGGGAAGATTGGGAATTCTATTCAATAAATTCCTTGCCTCTAAAAGTAATCGACCAAATGCAGGAAAGTCAGCAATTTGCGGGACGTGAGATAAAACCGCTAGAGTATTCTCTTGTCCCGGGGAAAACAGTTACTATTGATTCTGACAGGTTTTTTGTGCAAGAGGCCAGGGTAAATGTACCGGGATGGCATATTTTGTCATTATTTGATATTGATACTGAAGTGACTATGGATAGGGGAGAAGCTATAGTTATGTGGTTGACGGTACTGCTGATATTTTTTCTCTTTACTATGTTAGCAATAGTTATTCTACATTCCAAAATGGACAAACTGGACGATCCCGGAAGAATCAGAAAACGGATCTTTCTTCCTATATTCGTTGTCGGGATAATATTTGTAGGTCTTTTTACTTATACAATTTATAGCGTGTCCGGTTCATTTCATAAAATTAAGGTTAAAGAAGATTTTTATAAATCTAAATTAATTTTCGAAAATGAGCTTTTCAGTGATGCAGAAACAATGAGCGGGATCATTGGATTGATATCTAAAGATAAAGATCTTATTACGGCTTTTCAGCAGAAAGACCGTGAAGGGGTTTTTAAAGAAGCAATGAAAATATACCCGGAAATAAATGAAAAGTACCGCGTCACACATTTTTATTTTCATGATATGGATAAAGTAAATTTTTTAAGAGTGCATAATCCTGAAAAATTCGGGGATGAGATCAATAGATTCACAATTATGAAGGCGGCTGAAACAGGAAGGATGTCTTACGGTATAGAATTGGGTCCTTTTGGAACATTTACATTAAGGGTAGTTGTGCCTTGGTTTGTTGACGGCAAGATCATCGGGTATATCGAACTGGGTGAAGAAATTGACCAAGTAATTGATAAACTTAAAGCCTTGTCAGAACTTAATATCATTTTAACTATTGAAAAAGATATTTTATCCAGAGACAAATGGGAAGAAGGCGCAAAAATGACAAATAAGGAAGAGACACCTTCCTGGGATGATTATTCGGATTTTGTTGTTATCGCTTCAAGTGAAGATTATGGCCTATTACCTCCAAAGGAAGTTTTGGAAAAGTTATGTAAAGGAGGCCAATCTAAAACCATTCATTTTAATGTTGAGGAAACTATAGGAAAAAGATTAAAAAAATTAAGTTATTTCGGCATATCTAAACCTTTAAAAGATGCGGCCGATCATAAAGTCGGAACGATCGTGGGGATAGAAGAGGGGCTTTCTCCTGTAATTCTCGCCAATCCTAATATGGTTTTCGCGTTCCTGGGTATTTTGATCACGGGGATAAGTGTGCTTATTATTTTATGGATATATGTCGGCCGTATAGAACAAAATATAAACAAGATGAGAATAGATCTTGAAACTAAGATATTAACTGAACAACAAATAAAAGAAGAACTTGTAAAAAGCGAAAAAGAGGTCAAGATCCGTGAATTTGAACAAAAGAAAATCGCAAATTTATGGCAGGCCACGTTTGATTCTATAACTGAGCTGGTTTCTATACAGGACAAAAATTTTAATATTTTAAAAGCCAATAAAGCATATTTAAAGATGTTCAAGCTTACCGAGAACGAATTAAAAACAAAAAAATGTTATGAGATCGTCCACAATACTACTGAACCTATAGATACCTGTGCTCATTGTAAAACTTTTAAAACCCAAAAAACTGCTACCGACGAATTTTATGATACTAAACTAGGCAAGTATTTACGTATTACAACATCACCTATTTTTGACGAAAACAATGAGATGACAGGAACAGTGCATATAGCAGCGGATATATCGGAACAAAAAAAGAGTGAACAGGAAATAAAAAGAGCCAGCGATGAAATGAGATTATCTTTACATATATCCGAATCTTTAAGGGAAGATCTGGAAGACGCGCGCAATCTGGCTGAAGCTTCGGCGAAAGCTAAGAGCGAATTTTTGGCGAATATGTCGCATGAGATCAGAACGCCGATGAATGCGGTATTAGGATTTTCGGAGCTTTTAAAGAACACCGATCTTAGTCCGCTGCAGAGAGATTATATTAGTACAGTCAATGAAAGCGGGAGCCTGCTCCTCAGCCTAATAAATGATATTCTTGATGTTTCAAAGCTTGAAGCAGGGCAGATTTCGCTTGAAGAAATAGATTTTAATTTGGAATATATGATAAGTAATGTTATCAAGATCATGGGAGTTAAAATCGCTACAGATAGTTCTGTGGAACTATTGTACAATATCGACGATGATGTGCCGGCGGATTTGAAAGGGGACCCGACTAGGTTACGGCAAATAATCATTAATCTTATCGGCAATGCTATAAAATTTACAAAAAAAGGCGAGATATGTTTAAAAATAAAAAAAGGCCGGCCGGAAGACACTACCGGTCCTGCGGAAGATATAATACCTATAGTGATCTCGGTTTCAGATACGGGTATAGGGATCCCAAAAGACAGACAGGAAGCTATTTTCGAAGCATTTTCACAGGCAGATGCTTCTGTTACACGCAATTTCGGCGGTACAGGGCTGGGGCTTTTTATTACTACACAGCTTGTTAATAAAATGGGGGGAAATATAAAACTTAATTCCGAACCCGGCAAGGGCAGTGAATTCATAATAACCATAATGGTCAAAAAAGGTAAACACCTTGACGATGTAGATATTGTGCCGATACCGGTAGATGAGCTTAAAGGAAGAAAAACAATAGTATTAGATGACATAGAGAATGCCAGAAAAATAATGGAAAGTTTCACAACATCAGCCGGGATGGATGTTATCGCCTCTTTGACTTCGGCTGAGGACGTTGTCGAATGGCTGGGGAAGAATGCTGGTAATCTGCCTGAAGTTATTTTATGTGATATCCGTTTAAAAGGTATGATGAACGGTCATGATCTTTGTAAATTAATTAAAGCCGATGACAGGTACAAAAAAATTAAAATGATAATGATAACCGCTGAAGCGAGACCCGGTATGGCTAGAAGCGCAGATGATAGCGGGTTTGACGCGTTCTGCCCAAAACCGTTAGTTCGAAGCGATTTATTGCGGATACTTTGTTCGTTATACGGAGATAAGCGAGAGGATAAAGGTCAGATCATAACAAGGCATATGGCCGCGGAAGTTTCGTTAAAGAACGCTAAGATACTAGTAGCGGAAGACAATCCGGTTAATTTGAAACTCATAACCATATTACTCGAAAAGCTGGGATGTAAAGTAGAAAGCGCCCCAAACGGCCAAGTGGCAGTAGATAAAGTTAAAAATAATAATTATGATCTAGTTCTAATGGACCTGCAAATGCCTGTCATGAGCGGTTCGGATGCGACTATTGCAATAAGAAAAGAGTTAAATAATGATGTGCCGATAGTCGCGCTGACAGCGGCCGTCATGAGCGACGACAGAGAAAAGAACATGGCAATAGGCATGAACGACTATTTAACAAAACCAGTACAATTCAACGAACTAAGAGACACACTGCTAAAATGGATAAACGTAGGATTATAAATTAAATGAATATTTAGGTTCTGCTTTGATTATTAGTTTCATTTCGGGGAAAGTTTTTTTGAATTTTCGTTTTACAGACTGGATTATATCAAAACCTTTTATCTCATCAATTTTGTCCGATAACGCAATATCAAATATCACATTACAATTCTCATGTTCTTTTCCGACTATACGCAATTCATGAAATGAAGTTATTCTCGGATCAGAGTCGACGATCTGTTTTATTGTTTCAAAAATTATCTGATATTTAGGATGATCTTTATTGATAGGATCGATATGCACAATAGCCTGTCCGCAAGCAAGTTCACCGACATGAGTTTCAACAATTTCCGCAAGATCATGCAGTTTAGTTATGGGCTCTTTGTCGGAAACTTCTATATGCAGCGATACAATGCAGGTATTTCCGTATTTGTGATAAATAATATCGTGTATCCCAAGTACTCCTTCAGATTCTAAGGCTATTTTCTCTATTGACTTTAAAAGCTTTTTTGAAGGCGCTTCACCGAGTAAAGGGTTTATAGCTTCAATGGATATCATCCATGCCGAATAAAAAATTATTAAGGATACAAGTATACCCATGATCCCGTCAATGCCGGGAAAACCAAGTCTTGAAGAAATCAAAGCTACTATAACAAGGACAGTTGAAAAAGCATCGCTTCTATGATGCAAGGCATCGGCTTTTAATGTACTAGAATCTATAATGTCACCTAGAGCAAATGAAAACCTTGCCATAAGCTCTTTTACAACGAGAGTGAGAAATACAATAACAATTATCCATATTGGTGCACTGCTAGTTGATGGATGTATTACGCTATGTACGGAACTTTTACATATTTCGATGCCTGCTACAAAAAGAAGTACAGCTACTATTAAGGTAGTAATTGATTCCATGCGGCCATGACCGAAAGGATGCTCAGCATCAGAGGGTTTTTTTGCCATCTTAAACCCAATGATAATAACAATACTTGTCATAGTATCAGATAAAGTATGAACGGCATCAGCAATAAGCGAAATACTCTTAATCGATAGGCCCGCAAGGAGCTTGATAAGAAATATTAATACATTAACGACAACACTAACCCACCCCTCAAGCGCCCCATAAGCGGCACGAACGGTAACATCGCTAGTCTTACGATAATCCTTAATGGTCTTACTAGCCAACCACAACGAAAATTTCTTCATGTCGACATTCTAGCATAATAATAACAAATACAAAAATTAAATATAAAGTTGGGCGGCGTATTGAAAAATTCCCTGTTATTTTCATCAAACAGGTGAGGTCACTACATAGATGTGTAAAATGAGCTATACGACGTTACAGGGTATGATGAATATTTTCAAAACCATGATTTTGCCTTCTAAAAGTAGAAATAACCGAGGCCGCTATGAAAATTCTGGCTTTTGCGCCTGCGGAACTCGGCTTTACATAAAAATCTATTCTTTAGGCAGAATAGATTTTTATGTAAAACCTCAAACAGTCCTCGGCGTCCAGAGTCCTTAAACGGACTCTGGATCCCAAAAGCCAGAATTTTCATTACGCTAAAATCACGAAGTTTTGAAAATATTCATCATACCCTGTAACTTTGCACATCACAAGACTCCTCAGGAAGACGGGGGTTGGGGTATGCTAAGAAATTAAAAAAGTTGAAAAAGTTAAATTTGATGATATAATTCACGTATGGCACGAAAGTGGAAAGAGTATTTGAGGAATGATCTTAAAAATGGAATGTTTGAAACGGGCATATTAGTAAGAGACCTGCAAACAAAGGTTCGTGAGTTTTCAGGTCGCAACAAAATAAACAAAGAAGCTGAAAAAACTAAATTATCGGATGAAGTTAAAAGTTACATAACTATTAAATCAGTTGAGTTTTTAAAAAAACCTTTGAATAAAAAAGATCTTGAAAAAATAAGTAAAGAAGTTTTTGAATTAATAAGATGTTCACTGGCAAGCGATAGAACGCCCGATGAGATTTATGAAGGGTTAAAAGATGATCCTGAAATGAGAGAAGAAGTGATCGCGATGCTCATCAAGGGCGCGGAAGCGGGAATAACAGAAAAAAAACAGAAAGTTCTTTTGGAAGGTATTTTTTCAGGTGATGAAGATCTAAAAGTTTTACTTAATAAAAAGGAGAGTATGTTATGGCTGTAATAGAAGACACAACATTATCTGCAAGCGCTACAAGTTTAAAAGCTCTCAGTTTGACATCAGATCCCGCAATAAGCGCGGCTGTCAATATAGGAGGAGCCTTTCTAGTAGCTACAGGAGTTATAATAGTAGTTGTACCTTTGGCTATAATGGGGACGCGATATTTTCAGAAAAAATTTAATAAAGATAAAGATGCTTCGTTCACAGCTGCCGTAGCTTCACCAAACGGAAGAGTGATAATGTCGGTACTTGTAGCGGCATCGCTTCTTATAAGCGTAGGTACGGCAATGCTGCCGCGTACTACAACCGTTATGGTGATACATATGACGGCAGGGTATCTATGTCTTATAATATCGCTTATACATGTCTACCAGTACAGAATGGTAATTAAAGCTCAGTCTAAAAAATATTTCACATTTCTTAATAAGCCGAAAGCCGAGAATAAAATCATAGCAGTTAAGCCGGCAGCAGCATAATATGAAAACAGCGGGCAAGACTGTTAACAAATATGAGCTTGAAGTTTTTTTGGCTAACGAGGCATTAGTCAAAGAATTAAAAGAACTCGCACCTATACTTAAATGTAAAGTTAATCCTGACAGGCGGCAATTCGGAAGTGAACTAACCTATAAACTCTACAGATACTATCAAACACCGGTAGGGAATGTTGTTCTAAATTAAAAAATCGCAAACTCCCGTCATTGCGAGCGCAGCGAAGCAATCTATGCTTATTTTTATAAAGATTGCTTCGGTCGCTATCGCGCCCTCGCAATGACGTTTTGGGACAATATTATTTTTTACAATTAAACTATTAGGGATTTTGTGGAAATTGTT
>JADGBB010000024.1:18071-22681 GCA_015231715.1 Candidatus Omnitrophota bacterium | reverse complement strand
TACAAAGAATGTTACTATCATTGATGAGCCAGGGGCTAAAGGGACTAATTCTAGGAATTTAAAGTAAAGAGTCTATGTGAGTAATTCTGCGTTGGGCTGGGATTCTTCGCCTTTGGCTCAGAATGACTGGGGAATTTGAGGTCGGCGTTGGGCTTAGATTCTTCGCCTTCGGCTCAGAATGACGGGGGGACTTTTTAGGTCAATTTTTATATTGACTAGCACTGTTAAATGCTATAACATAACTCCACTGTTAGTTTATTAAATTTCAAACACGTTAATACGTTTTATATATAAATTATGTTTATCGAACCTGTTTCTGGAAATAAATTTTATGGCCGTGAAGAAGTTTTAGCTACTCTTCATAAACGTGTATCCGCGATGAAAGGCGGGTACAGACAGAACCTGGCCCTTTCAGGGCAAATGCTTACCGGTAAATCCTCAATACTAAGACATTTCCTTAATAATATTGACGATCTTGATGTTGTTCCTATATATATCGATATGGTTGACGAGAATTTTGATCTTTTTTGTGAAAAATTTGTCGCTACATTGCTTTTTCAGCATTTAAAGCAGGAAGGCGAGGAACCACATAAGACATTGCAGGGATTACTTGAACAAGTTAATAATATTTTACCGTCGACATCAAAGCAGATCGAAATAATTTTTAGAGCTTTAAAAAGCAAAAATAGAAATGAAGCTTATGAGAATCTTTTGGATCTAACATCTACTTTTAAATATGAAACAGGGAAAAATTGTTTAGTTGTTCTTGATGAGTTCCATAATCTTGCGAATTTTTCTTTGAAAAAACCTTTTCAGATATTCGGAAAATATATAATGGTGCAAAAGAATACGATGTATGTAGTTTCGAGTTCACAAAAATCGCTTCTTAAAGATATACTTTCACATAAGCTCTCGCTTTTGTTCGGGAACTTTGAGATCATTGATATTAACGGGTTTGATGTGTATACGGCTAAAGCTTTCATAGCAGATAAAACAAAAGAAATGCCTTTTGATAACTCAATAGTGAGCTATGTTATTCAGCTGACACAAGGCAATCCTTTTTATCTTGAAACTATCTTGAATTCATGTATCAGCGCATTGAATGCTAAAGCAGAATTGGCCGAGAGAAAAGAAGTGCTTCTTGAAATTCTGGCTAGGCTTTTATATCAGTCAGAAGGTTTGTTGAACCAGTATTTTACAAATACGATAAATTTCTTTCTAGAGAAAAAACATCGTACCTCTATGTTAAATATTTTGATATCCCTGGCTAAAGGAAATTCAACTCTTAAAGAGATCACAAAAGATCTTGGCAAAGCGGACAAAAGCCTGACATCTAAATTAGATGCTTTGAAATCGATGGATCTCGTTTTTCAATCAGGCATATTTTATAAGTTAGAGGATAGATTTTTTGAATTTTGGCTTAAATATGTATTCGATCTGAAACAAGGCGCGATAATTGATGATATGGACATTAAGTACATTGAGTTCAAAAACAAGATCAGCAGAGACTTTGATGATTATTTGATCTTTCATTCAAAGTCATATACAGATTTAGTGGTCGAACTGTTGGCTTCGTTCAATAATGAAAAAGTTCAGATCAATATGTCAGACAAAAAAATGCCTTTTTTTAGCGGGATTGAATTTGAAAAAATTTCATCTAATGCAACCGAGATAACATGTAAGCTGGAAAACAAAAGCTGGATGATACATTTGAAGACTGACAGCATACTGGACGAAGAAGATGTTCAGAAATTCTCTTTAATAAAAGAAGACCGCATAGGAAACAAGGTAGTCCGCAAAATACTTATTCCGCTTGAAGGAATAGAGCAGAACGCTAATTTGTTGTCGAAAGAGAATAATATATGGGTTTGGGATATAAAGTCATTAAACAAAATGCTTCGATTATATAAAAAGCATGAGCTGGTTTTATGAGGATAGGAATTCTTTCGGATACACATATACCCGTAAATGTTTCTTCAATACCTTCGGTTGTTTATAAATATTTTAAAAATTGTGATCTTATTATTCATGCAGGCGACATAATAGATGAAGAAGTGCTGGATGAATTATCTATGATTGCGGAAACAAAGGCAGTTCGAGGCAATATGGATTCAATGAAGCTTAAGAAGATATTGCCTGAAATATTAGAAATAGAAGTTGAGGGAAAGAAGATAGGAATAGCACATGGGTACGGGCCTGCAAGAGACGTGCTCGAAAATGTAAAAAAGCTTTTCAAAACAAAAAAAGATATCGTCATCTATGGCCACTCGCATGAAGCTATGAATGAGCATATTAACGGAACACTTTACTTTAACCCAGGAAGCCTGACGGATGTAACTTGCGCACCTTTTAGATCACTCGGGATTATCGAGATCGTTAAGGGTGAGGTCAAGGCTGAGATAATAAAGATTTAAATACTCCCAAATGATCTGGTTTTATTTTATATTAACTGCTTTTTTTCTTGTTTTTTTCTCTTATAAGTTGTGCGGAGAAGGGAAAAAAATATCTGAAAACACACACATATCCGAAAGTATGATCGGAATTATTTTTCTGGCGGTAGCTACGTCTTTCCCTGAAGTAATAACAGCAGTTTCAAGCATACATTTTTTCGATAAAACCGCTTTAGCCTTCGGGGACATTATAGGTTCTGTCATATTTAATTTTATGATAATCGGCGCTGTTGACTACATGTACGGTAAGGGTAGAGTTTATTTAAAGGTATCGTATTCTAATGAAAGATCAGCGCTGCTGATATTTGTCATTTTAATTATCTATCTTCTCTCTGTTTGCCTTAGAAAATTTTTCGGTCTTTTTGATGTGGCCGGGATCGGCATCGAAGGGCTGATTATATTATTTATTTATTTCTTTTATATGAAAAACTTTTCTGAAGAAGACACTAAAGAAAAAACATTAAAAAAATTACCGGAAATAAGCTCAAAAGATAAATTTTTGATGTGGTTCAGGTTTTCTTGTCTTTTAGGGTCGGTTATTTTGGTTGGTATAATTTTAGCATGGGTATCTTCTAAAATAGTTGAAACTACCACGATCTCGGAAACTTTTTTCGGCTGTGTGTTTTTGGGTATATCAACCAGCCTTCCCGAAGTTATAGTTTCATTGAGCGCCATGCGAATTGGGGCATATCATATGGCTATCGGGAATATTTTAGGCAGTAATATTTTTGATCTGGCGATTTTGCCTGTATTGGATTTTTTCAATAAAAAACCGATTCTTGGGGGTGTCACTAAAGGGCAGATCTTAAGTATCATTGTCGCTTCGGTGATATCAGTTATTTTTATTACAGCATTTAAGTTAAAACATAATACTGTTAGGAGAATTAACGGGGAAACACTATTAATTTTACTTGTTGGTTTGATAGGATTTGTGTTAACATACCTTATTGAATAAAATTAAACCCAAACGATACATTATGCAAACAATTTCTCGTAAAGAGATAGAAGACAGAGAAGAAGATTTACTGGCGCCTTATGCGATGAAAAGCCGTGATACTTTGGGCAGAGTGCATAAAGAAGAAGAACACCCATTAAGAACGGTTTACCAAAGAGACAGGGACAGGATAATCTACTCGAATGCTTTCAGGCGATTGGAATACAAAACACAGGTTTTTGTCAATCATGAAGGCGACTACTACAGAACACGCCTCACACATACATTAGAAGTTGCTCAAATAGCCAGGACCATAGCGCGCGCTTTACGTTTAAACGAAGATCTTGTGGAGGCAATAAGCCTTGCGCATGATCTTGGGCATACTCCTTTCGGGCATGCCGGGGAGGATGCTCTTGCCGAATTGATGAAAGACCACGGCGGGTTTGATCACAATTCGCACGGACTAAGAGTTGTCGACTATTTAGAGGAAAAATACGCTGATTTCCCGGGTCTCAATCTTACAAGCGAGCTTAGAAGAGGCATAATATGCCATTCCACACCTTTTGACATAAAAAGAGCCGATACAAAAATAATTAACGGACCTTGGTTGTTAGAAATACAAGTTGTAGATATCGCAGATGAAATAGCATATGATAACCATGATCTGGATGATGGGCTAAAAAGCGGAATGATCTCAGAAGATGATCTTTTTCATGTTGACCTATGGAAAGACACACAAATAAAGTTATCAGAAAAACATAAATTGATCGGGCTTGAGCAGAAAAGGTCGGGAATAGTAAGGAACTTGATCAATTTTCAGGTGCAGGATCTTTTGGAAACAACGATCAAGAGTATTGAAAATAAAGCAATTAAAAATACATCTGACATTGATAATATCAAAGAAAAAATCGTTGTTTTTAGCGATGAAATGCTTGCTAAAAGAAAACAGCTGAAAAAAGTTCTGAACGAAAAACTTTATAGGCATTACAGGGTCGTCCGCATGAGCCATAAAGCAACAAAGTTCCTTAAAGCGCTGTTTCTTTTGTTTAAGGAAAATCCGGATGTATTGCCCCCTAGCACGCAAAATAAAATAAATTTTCTGGGATTGGAAAGAACTATATGTGACTACATAGCCGGGATGACTGACAGGTATGCTTTAGATCAATATAAAAAACTTTTCGAACCTTATGAGAGGGTTTAAAATGAAAAATAATGAAACAGATTAT
>JADGBB010000024.1:0-18046 GCA_015231715.1 Candidatus Omnitrophota bacterium | reverse complement strand
GCGGAAGCTGGGACCTGAGAAAAGAGGTTTCAGCATTCAATAAATTTTTTAAAAATCCGGTATGGATATTAATGCCGCTTTTTCAAAAAACAAAAGTTGGTCTGGCTAAGCACGATGTTAAGAACATATTACAAGAGAACCTCGGCAAGGATCATTTTTCTAAAGATGATACAAATAAAATCTTTCAAGCCATGAAAAATGCTCAGACAAAAAAAATGTTAACGACTTTTGAATACGGAAGATCTGTGCACGGCTGCTGTTATCCGTTTAGAGCAGGGCAAACAGTGTTCGCTTTTATTTTGCTTATAAATTTACAAAAACAACTTGATCAAAAATTCCTGGGACTTTTTCAGTCGTTTACGGATACCATATTGCGTGAAACACAAAAAGAAATTGAGCTCGAAGAACTAAATGAAACAATAAGGCCGAGAGTTGTTGCGCTCTCAACGGTGCATACAGTTCACCGTATAATGAGTTCGACCCTTAACCTTAACGAGCTTTTGCCCAGAATAGCGCGCCTTTCACTTCAGGTCATGAAAGCGAACCGCTGTTCAATTAAACTTTTAGATCGGAAACAAAAAAACCTTTTACCCAAAGTTACGGTAGATCTAAGAAAAGAAAAAACTCAATTAAAAAAAATAGAAATAGGTAAATATGCTCCCGGGAAAGCCGTTAAACAAGGCAGGATCATCCGAGGTAAACATTATATTGCAACGCCCTTGATCGAGGGGGAAGTCTTAGGCGTTATAACATTGTATGACAAAATTGATAAAACGGATTTTACGGGTTTTGATGAAGAAATAATGAAAACTCTTGCTGAGCAGGCGGTTGTAGCAATTAATAATGCCCAGCTTTATCAGCAGCAGGAAAGCCTTACGATGAGCAGTATTAAATGTATTGCTATGCTTTTAAAAACAAGGCATCATCATTCACATCCTGCTGAAGGGGCAATATTGAAATTGGTTTTAGTTATCGGGCAAAAATTTCATATGAATGAAACTCAGATCAAAATGCTTCAATATGCTGCTATGCTTCATGATACTGGACAAATGGGTATACCCGAAGAAGTTCTTATGAAAAAAGGCGAGCTTACAGGTCATGAGCTTGACATAGTAAAAGCTCATCCTATGAAGGGAGCCAGCATTCTAGGTAAATCCGAGCATTTGAAGCCAATAGTTCCGATCATACTGCATCATCACGAAAATTATGACGGCTCAGGTTATCCTAAAGGGCTTAAAGGAGAAGAAATACCGCTATCGGCGAGAATCCTTGCTGTTGTTTCAGCGTTTGAGGCAATGATAACCGAAAAACCATACAGAAAAGCAATGACAATTAAAGATGCTATAAAAGAGATCAAGAAAAGTTCCGGTATGCAATTTGATCCGGAAGTTGTAAAAACTTTTCAAACAGCTATATCTAAAAAAAGTGTATTAAAGAAGTTTTATCCCAATATTCCGGTTGAAAAATTAGCTTTATGATAAATTTTATAAAAAAAATATTATTTTTGACAGTTTTAGTTTCTGCTTTATTAGCTATTGCGGCTGTATATTTTGCAATGCCGGTAACGGCTTTTTGGGCAAATAATTTTACCGAATATAAAGTGGACTATAAAGAATCTACAGGTAATTTGATCCAGGGTTTAACAATTAAGTATTTAAAAGTCAGCCATAAATCCATTCCCCAGGCTTTAACTCTGGAAACCCTTAATGTCCGGCCAAGTTGGGATACAATACTCAATAAACAAGCTGTCATTGTCAACTTTGAAGGAAATAAAATATTATTTGCAAAGCCTGAAAAATTGAAAATAGTCAACATCCCCGGTGTTTTTATTGATGACACTATAACGAGGCATATAGAGGGATTTGACGTTTTTAATTTTTCTTTTGAGTATGATAAAAATAATTCTTGGAAAATATTCAATATAAACGGGATAAGCGAAAATTTTCTATTAAACGGCAGCGTTAGCGGGGATATCGATGATAACACAATCTTTACGGATCTTAATTTGTCCATAAGCAAAGAATATTGTGACAAGAATATAGGGGATTTAGAAGGTATACTTCTCGAGAATAAATCTGAGAAATGGTACGGGACCAGTATTAAAATAAGCGGCAATTATAGAACAAAGCTTTTTTCTTTGTCGACCGATCTTGTGCAAATTAAAATAAATATGTAGAATGTCGGAGTTAATTAAATATTAGGTTTTAGGCCATTTGATTAGATTATAATTTTTCTAGCCATTTAGATTTAATGTGGTAAAATACTTTAACTATGAACGATAATTTATTTCCAGATGACTTTTTTGACGGCAGCCAAAAACCAAAAAGCAGCAATATCAAGCTTGCCAAGCAAATGATAAGAGAAAAAAAGATGCTTCCGTATGTAAAAATAACAATAGAACAGTCAGTATTTATAGCTATAACTGCTTTAGTGCTTATGGTTTTGTCTTTTGCCGCAGGAGTTGAAAGAGGGAAACAAGTTGCTTCTAAGGAAGCATTTCAAAATTTTTCAATTCGTGAAGATAATAGTTCTATAAATATTTTGCCGGATCATGTAATCACTAATGAAGTAATTGATATATCTCCTTTGAAAGAGACATATCAGGAAACCCCAGAAGAAGAAACTTTGTCTGACCCTAACACAACAGATGAAAATGAAGATAAAAAGTTGACGCTGGATACTGCCACTCAGATAAATCCTACAGACACTCAAATAAAAATTCTTGCCAAAAAACCCGAATCAGCATATATTATTATGCTTGTTATTTACAGCGATACTGATTCAGCAAATAAAGAAACAAAAAAATTGAGAGCTGAAGGTCATGACGCATACTATTATGAAAACGGTAATTGGAATCAAGTTTATTCAGAAGGTTATTCTTCAATAGAAGAAGCAAAGAATGATGTCACTATATTGAAAAAAAGATATTCAGATTGTTATATTAGAAAGATAAAAAATTAACGGAGGAAAAGATGTCAACACATCCTAGTTTGAAAGCAGGATCAACCAGCGGAAAATTCAGATCCGTTTTGAAAAGATTTGAAAAAGTAGCTTCTTTAGCTAAAATTGAGAAATGGGACAATGAAACGTCGTCGCCGTTTAAATTGCCGAAGATAAAAATACTCAAGTTTAAAGTTAAAAAATCTAAAGGCGCAGCTGAAGAAAAGACTGAAGGGGCTGAAAAAGACGCTCCTAAAGGCGCAAAAGCGGCTGCTGCAAAGCCCGCTGCTGCAAAACCTGCTGCTAAGAGTGATAAAAAATAATGCTTAATATTGAAGATTTTCAGAAAGCTGAATTAAGAGTAGCAGAGATTCTTGAAGCTAAGGAACATCCGAATGCGGACAGGCTGTTCGTGCTAAAAGTTCATGACGGTGTTTCAGAAAGACAGGTAGTTGCCGGAATAAGAAGCAGTTATTCTCCAGAAGAACTGGTGGGTAAAAAAGTGGTTATTTTAGCTAACCTTGAGCCTGCTACTATACGCGGAGTTGAGTCTCAAGGTATGCTTCTGGCAGCTTCATCTGATCAAGGTCCCGTATTAATTAGCCCTGAAAAAAATGTCCCCAATGGATCCAAGATCAAATAAATTTAGTTCCAATTTTGTTTCCGGTGTAACAATGCGAGAGATCGATCTTAGGGCACAAATAGAATTTTGTGTACTTTCGGTCAAACTCATGGAAAATGCCGGTCATGCCGTATTTGAATTCCTTGTTTCAAATTCTGAAAATATTCAAAAAGAAAAGATCCTAATAATAGCGGGTAAAGGCAATAACGCCGGAGATGGATTTGTTGTAGCCCGCCTTTTACTTGAAATAATGCCATATGGATCAGTTGATGTTGCCGTTCATTCCGGGTTAACTTTAAAAGAAGGTGACGCTAAAAATAATTTTGATTTGCTAAAAAATAAACGGTTTGATTTTTTGTCAATAGAAGAACTTAATAAACAAATTATCCTGGATAATAAGTACACTTACATTATCGATGCTGTTTTCGGCACAGGATTTAGAGGTGAACTACCTAATAGTATCTCGAATATCTTTGAATTTTTGAATAAATTAGAACACATTAAAAGAGTAGCTATAGATATTCCGTCCGGCCTTGATTCAAATACCGGGATACCGGCTGAAAATACATTTAAAGCAGACCATACAATTACTTTCGGTTTCCCCAAAAACGGTTTTCAGTCAAGCCCGGGAAAAAACTGCTGCGGAGAAATACATTTAGCCGACATAGGTTTCCCCGAAAAATTATTAAACCAATACCTTATTCCAAATCCCAAAATTTAAAGTACATTCTTAAATCATCATAAATGATTTTCTTATTCAAGTACGGATGAGTCAGTTAGTACTTTTTCTGACACGTGAGCTAAATGCCTATAACAGCTCCCTAATCATCAGAAAATGTACTACCTGCCTCATCCTAGCTCGTTGTGATGGGCTGAGATCCTTCGTCGCTTCGCTCCTCAGGATGACGAGGACGTCATTCTGAGCCGAAGGCGAAGAATCACGGGACCCACGGTACGTAGTTCTTTCACCTACTTCTCTAATACTAACTTATAAAAATTAGTGAACTAAAAAATTTTGGGGTGACGCAGAAAAAAAGCAGCACATATTTTAAAATTTCCCGCCATACGGATAAAAATATTTTACACATCCATGAAGTGTCTCCACCTGTTTGATGGAAATAACAGGGAAATTTTCAAATATGTGATGATTTTTTTCTGAGGCAGGACCCGAAAATTTTTCGGTACGCTAGCAAAATATTGTATTTATTGAATTATTGTAAGTGTTGTGATATATTTACACCATATGAAAAAAATTCACGTAAATTTGGGGAAGAACAGCTATGATATCGTTATCGGCAAAGACGCTATGTCCCAGCTGAAGCCAATTATAGATAAAATCGCTCCGTCTGCCCCCGTTGTTATTATTACTGATAAAAATGTTTACAAAAATCTTGAGCTGGAAGTAGCGGCGCTTCTTAAAAGTATAAAAAAAAGATTTGTGCTTATTATAAATATCAATCCCGGGGAAAGATCTAAATCTTTAAAAACATTTCAAGCTATTGCCGATAAAATATTAGCTCAAACAAAAAAACATAAACCTGTTATAGTAGCTTTCGGCGGCGGAGTTGTGGGAGACTTAGCTGGGTTTGTTGCCGCCACTTATAGAAGGGGGGTTCCGATTGTTCAAGTACCTACGACTTTGCTTTCTCAAGTCGATTCGTCTATCGGCGGTAAAGTAGGGATAGACCTTCCGGAAGCAAAGAATATTCTGGGTGCTTTTAAGCAGCCATCTGCTGTACTTATAGATCCGTCATTATTAAAAACACTTCCTAAAAAACAGATCAGGAACGGCCTTGGTGAAGTTATAAAATACGGCATAATTAAAGACAGGATACTTTTTGATTATTTAGAAAAAAATATGACTAAGATTTTTTCCAATGACATTGCTGTTCTCGAAAACATAATTTTTAAATGTGCGCTTATTAAAGCAAGGATAGTGGAAAAAGATGAGTTTGATGTTAAAGATCTACGTATAATACTTAATTTTGGACATACCTTGGGGCATGCTATCGAAAGTGCATCAGGATATTCGAAAAATTATAATCATGGTGAATCGGTATCATTTGGAATGCTAATGGCTTCTAAAATAGCCGTTGGCTTGGGGTTGCTTAGTCAGGCTAACCTTAACAGGATAGCCTTTTTAATAGAAAAAGCAGGTCTGCCCACTAAAGTAAAAGGTTTAAAAGAAAGCCAAGTGATGTCATTCCTTCAAAATGATAAAAAGTTCATTAACGGAACTAACAGGTTTGTTCTGCCGACAGCTATAGGCAAGATAAAAATAGTTGAAGGTATTGGTGAAAAAAAAATATTAGAAGTGTATAAATATTATGCCGATTAATAAAAATATCGAAATAAGAGTGCGTTATGCTGAAACTGACAAGATGGGTTTTGTTTATTATTCAAACTATCTGGTATGGTTTGAAATGGCCAGAACGAATTATTTCAGAAATGCAGGATTTGATTATAATGTTCTTGAAAAAGAAAGAAATATATTTCTTCCTGTAGTGGAATGTGTCTGCAGATACAAAAGACCTTTATTCTATGATGATGTTATATCGGCGGAAGCATCGATCAAAGAGATATCTAAAACCTCACTGGTTTTTGAATACAAGATAACAAAAGGCAATGTATTGACAACTACAGGATCGACTAAACATGTGTTCATTAATTCATCCGGAAAAACTATACCGGTACCCGAAGATATTCGTAAGGTTTTTTTGCCCGCATAGAGCTGAAACCTCTAGTCTAATTCCAATTCTATTTTTTGTCCGTTTTTTTCGATAAAGATCCTGTCTTTAAGTATTTCCATGACTTGAAAGCCATGGACAAGATCTCCCGTAGTCACTATTTTACCGTTAACAATAGCTTTCGGAGTATATTCAGAATACATTATGCCATTGAGTGAAGGTAATATATTTTCGTAAACAGGTATTCTGGAAAAACCGGTCAAATAAACTATTTTTTTTAGATCACCTATCGTGTCATTTAAGGATATAGAATAAACCCTGTAAAGAGGTATCATTACCGCCGATACTTCTTTATGAGCAAAAGTGATTATCTTTTGTAATAGTTCCACTTCATCATCTTCAACATCGTACATTGTTCTTCCAGAACTAATTATATTCTCCAGTTCGATTTTTGTTATTTTTATGTCCCAAGGGGAATGTTTAGTTTTAAGCGGCTTTAATAATAAGGATGAAATATACGATGTGGCAACTATTAACGGCATAAAAATCATATGAAATATTTTCAAAAAACTGATAGTGATTAATGCAAACTTTGTAGGATTTTGCCTAGCATAAGACTTAGGTATTATCTCGGCAAAAATAAGCGTTATAGGCACCAAAAATAAGGTTGTTGCTCCTGTGGAATTTTCTTTGCCCAATATTTCAGTAAATATTCTTGTTACAAGTGCTGCAGATATTACAACGGAAATATTCGTACCTACAAGTGTCGTGCCCAAAAAACCGTACTTGCTGGTAATAAAATTATGCAATTTTATTGCTTGTTTATTTTTATGCTGCACAAGTGTTTTCAATTTAATTCTATCAAGCGAAGTTATTGCCATTTCATTAAAAGTAAAAAATGCATGGAATACAAATGTTAAAGCAGTTAAAATTATGTAAATTATTATCATATATTGTTTGGTTCTTTTTCAAATTTTAAATAAGTTATACGGTTTTTTGATACATCAATAACCGTAATTTTATAACCCTCAAGCTCAATAATGTCACCCGACTTCGGGATCTTTCCCATGGTAAGGGTTACAAACCCTCCGATGGTATCAACTTCTGTTGTATCAATTTTTGTTTTAAGTTTTTCGTTTATCTCATTTATATGAACTTGGCCGTTAACTTCGAACGTATTTTGGTCAACCTTTTTTATCTTTGCCGGCTCATAATCCAGTTCATCACGTATCTCTCCGACTATTTCTTCCACAATATCCTCAATAGTGACTATTCCCGAAGTAACGCCGTATTCATCTGTTACTATTGCCATATGTAATTTATTTTTCTTGAGCGACTGTAAAACATCATCTACCTTCATGCTTTCAGGTACAAAAAAGGGTTTTTTTAAAAGATCTTTGATACTTTTATCTTCTTGCGTAAAGATATCCTTAGCATGTATAACACCCAAAACATTATCTATGTCATGTATGTAAACAGGAAAACGAGAATACTTGTTTTTTTTTATCTCATTCAACATTTCTTCTTTAGATGATTTAATATCAAGCGAAAACACATTGATCCGCGGTGTCATTATATCAGCGGCATTTAAGTCATTTAACGTAAATACATTTTTAAGCATTTTTTTTTCTTTCTCTTTAACTATCCCTTTTTTATGGCTTTCATCAAAAAGATACCTCAATTCTTGTTCGGATAATGCCGATTTTTTTTCATTGATTTTGATCCCTAACAAATTAATAAATATCCTAGAAACCCTGTCCAAAACAAATCTAACCGGAGTAAATAACTTTTCGATCACTGATACAGGACCTGCGGCAAATATAGTGTATTTTTCAGCCGTAGATAGCGCAAACATTTTAGGAGTTATCTCGCCAAATATTAACAAAAGAAATAACGCTAAAAATATAGATATCCCTATACCTTTTTCTCCAAAACTGTTATATAAAATATTGGCTAAAACAGATGAAGACAAAATATTTACCAGAGTATTTCCTATCAGTATGGTAAGAATTAATTTGTGGGGATCTAATAATAATTTACCGACACTTTTCTCCTTAGGTTTATCAGAAGCAGAAAAACGCTTTAACGCTAATCGGCTTAAAGAAAAAAAGGCGGTTTCAGATCCGGAAAAAAAAGCCGAAAATAAAAGAAGAATAAAAATTATTGTATATTGCATGAGATTAAATACAAAAGCCAGGGATAGGAAAAACACCTCTCCCTGGCTTTTATTATTAGCACTTACATTGACCGTTACATTTACTGCACATTTGCTCTTTTGTTGATGTTGCGGCCTTTACCGGGGTTTCAACCGTATCAACAACAGCTTCAGATACTGTTTTAACTGTACCTTCGACCGGAGTAGTTATAATTTCTTTAGCTTTCTCAGGTTCTCCTGTCAGAGTTTCGCCTGTAGCTTTAAGCGTTCCCATAGTCATATCTGAGGTATTCTTTACCGCTGTTCCGACAGTATTCACTGATTCATTTATCAAGTTTGCAGGATAATTGATAGTTGCCTCTGCCGCATTTTTTACCTTTTTACCCGCACCTGCAACAGTCTCCGCATTAAGAACAGTAGCAGAAACTGCGACAATAACCAATGCCAATGTTAAAATTGCTGTTTTTTTCATTTTTTCTCCTTTTTTATTTTAATTTTTCTCTTACAATTGCACTTATTTCTTTTCCGTCAGCTAATCCGTTTGTTTTTGCTATTACCTCTTTCATTACTTTACCCATATCCGAAGGTGAAGATGCTCCCAACGCAGCAATTGTTGCATCAATTACTGCAGTTAATTTTTCTTTTGATAAAGCTTCAGGCAAATAACTTTCAAGAATCGCTAATTCTTCAGACTCTTTTTTTACAAGATCCTCTCTGCCCGCAGCCGAAAAGCTTTCAATAGATTCTTTTCTTTGCTTGGCCATTTTATTTATGACTAAAAGAAAATCTGCTTGGGAAATATTGTCTCTTATCATAGAATTTATTTTTTTATTTTTTATTTCGTTGATGATCAGCCTGGTAGTTCCAATCTTTACAAGGTCTTTATTTTTCAATGCAATTTTTAATTCATCGTTCAGTTCTTGTTCTATCATAATAGTCCTTTAAGTTAGCAAAAAAATTTTATTTTAAAAATTTAAGCTTAGCCTTGTTGAATACAGATTGAAATATATTTTGGTGGTCAATAATAATTTTACCGCGAAGATGATCGATCTCATGCTGTGCTACTTTTGCAAAAAGACCTGTATATGTTTTATTTAATAATTTGCCGCTTAGATCGTTATATTTTATAGTAACGGCATCAGGACGCGTGACATTAGCCGATACCCCTGGCAAACTCAGACAACCTTCTTCCATAGTATCAAGCTCCTCCGAAACAAAGGTAATTTCAGGGTTAATAAATGAGTTCAGGCCGTCTCCGATATCTGCTATAAAAAAATTTAATGGTGAACCCACTTGGTTGGCTGCTAACCCTATGCCATTTAACTCATACATAATTTCAGACATCTCCTCGACTAAGTTTTTGAGCACGGAATCAAATGAAAAAACATTTTGAGCCTTTTTTCTTAGACTTGGGTTTGGATAAGTTAAAATTGAAATTTTTGCCATTTTATGATCAAAGAGTGTTTTTATCACTAAGTGTAATTAATTTTTGTTTATAGCGTTTGCACTCTTCCTCATTTAATATGCAATACGAAAGTATTACCAGCTCATCGTCTGGTTCACCTTTTCTTGCGGCAGGACCATATATAACGATTTTCCCGGAATTTCTTTCCTCTTCTATCGCATAAGTAATTAGTCTTTCACCGTTATTGAGATTAAGAACATGCACCTGTTCCCCTGATATGATATCAGCAGATTCCATAATCTCTTTATCGATGCCTATGCTTCCGCTATAGTGCATAACTTTACCGGTAACTATACACTTAGTTATTTTTGTTTTACAAACAGTTCTTAACATGTCAGATCCCTTTTATTTGTCATCATTTTCTTCATAAGTACCGATAGGCGCATCCGATATGTTTGTCAATGAATTGCTGTCAAAATATAGGTATACATCATCAGTAAGATAACCTGCGCTTATAGGCAGAATATTCATATTCGCTTTATAATACCATTCTTCCCTTGGGGCTTCCCAATCGGTTGAATAAACCGTACGTTTAAGGTCAGGAGTTCCATATAATGAATTGACTTCATTTTTTGTCATGCCTATTTTTACAATGGAACTTCCCATTGGATTGTTTAATATTTTCCCCGGAGTAGGAACATCAAATTCTGCGCAACCGTAAAAAAGAAACACTGAAACAAATAAAAACATCAAAACAAAACAATTACTTTTCTTCAACATATCCTCCCTTTAAAGTCCAGTTCCATAAGCAGAATCATATAAAATATCACAAAGATATTTTAATAACACTTTTTTCTGTTTTTCGTCAATTTCGTTCAAAACTAAACCAATATCAAAATTTGAATCATCTTCCAGCGATATTCGTTTAACCCAAACAACTTTAGCCTGTGCCGATATCAATTCTTCACTGCCGGGTAGTTTGATAAATGTATTCAAAACATAACCTACAGGTACATTTACGGTCACTTCACAGCACATCCCTATAGGTGAGATGTTCTTTGAATAAGATGATTCGTTTATGATATCTGAAGTAAGTTGTACTTCTAACGGCACTTCAATTCTTATGAATCTTCGTCTTTCTGGCGCTCTGTATTTCATAACAACTCCATTTTAAATATTAACATATCGGAGTATAGCATATACGTAATAATACGTCAACGGGAAGTACCACTAATACTTTCAATTATTTGATAACGTTTAACCAGATCACAAAAAAAAGAGCGTCATGAAAATGACGCTCTTTCTTATAATGCTTTTTTAAAGACTATTATTCGGCTTTCGGCATATCCGGATTAACCATAGGTTTATCGTACCCAGATATTGGGAAAGTCACGATATCCATAGCACCTGAGGTTGTTCTTGCGAACGCTCTGCATGTACCATGAAATGTTCCTAGTAGCACTCCTTTAATAGGATTTGAAGCTTTAGTCTGGTCAACTATTCTTTTTGGGATTTCTGTCCATCCGAATAAAGTATTGCCCACACCTCTTTCAAGCTTCTGAACAGGTCCGTCAGGATACTGGCCCTTTTCTGCCGCAAATGCAACGGTTGCAGCTACTAGAAAAAAAATTATGAAAAGCCCTAAAAATTTTTTCATTTCAACCCCCCTTTTATAATTATCGAAATATATCATATTAAATTCAGAATGTCAAACAGTTGCGCTAAACTATTTTTTATTTATCCATTTGTTCAAAACATTAATAACTTCGTGATTCATTACAAACCTCCATCCGGTATCAGGATTATGTCCATAACTTCCAAAAAATTTATTCAATTTTCTAAAAACAAATGTTTTCAAACCCGGCACATCGGCATTTTCCAATGATGCATGCAACTTTAATGTATATTCAAGATCATTCTTTGAAAAAATAACTAACCCTGGAATTTTAGAATTAATTATTGTTTGATAGGGTCGGCGTGTCACATAATCCTTGAACGCTTGAACCGGAACCTTTCTGCCCATTATCAAAAGAGTTTTTTCCTGTGAATTCAAAGTTTTGTTAATATGCGAATATTTAACATTGCTTGCTTGCGATATAAAGTCTTGTGAAAAAACCCCGTATCCCGCATCTACGATATTATTTATCATGCTTTCTTTTATGTCATCAAATGTATGACTTGAAACTACCGGAAGGCCCAGAACAATAAATGATCTAACTCCAACATTCTCTGAAGCCGCAAGCGCCGCAAAATATCCGCCGTTCTTATAACCCAAGAGATTTATATTATTTTGATCGATATTTTTAGTATTTTTTAAAAAATTAACCGACGCCAGAACTTCCTTAACTTTTTTTTGATCGTTGTATGATATTTGACTGTCTTGATTTCTGCTTGTTCCGTAAGGTTCAACGATAACAGAGGCAATTCTATTTTTAGATAAACTGAGCGCAATAGAGTGATACAAATCATTTTTATATCGTGTCTGTATCCCGTCATCAGGTATCAATACAACAGCTGGAAACGGGCCTTCCCCTTCCGGAAGGAAATATTTACCCGAAAACAAAGATCCGTCTAAATGCATAAAAACCGTTTCGGAAATTTTGGATTGAGAGTCTTGATTTGCAAACTTATATGTTAATTCTTTTTGTGTGACTCTGTCAAAAAGACGCAGCGACTGCTTCAATTTAAAATCGGTATTATAATCGCTTATGTGTATTGCCAAGATCAAAGATCTATTTTTCGATACTTTAACTAAAATTTCCGGAAGTCCGGGAGATGTGAACAATAACAGCTCCGCTTCGACCTTTTTACCATGGTACGGCACAAATTCACTTCCTACCGATCTAATGCAAAGTTTTTGCCGCAAAGGAACAGATGGATAATCAAAAGGTATCATGATCTCAAAATACTGAGCACCTTTTGTCCATAAATTAAATTTAGGGATCAGCCCCATATAAGTGGCAATATTATAAGGATCGAAAATATATGTCTTTTCTCCTGTTTCAAAATCTTTGGTCTGAAAACATACTGGATGGTCGTAATACAAAACATCTGTGTACTTGTCTTTTTGATTTATGAAAATTGACCTTGAATCTTTGTTAAATCCATATGCTTCGTCGCTGAACTTTATGGGAAGCATAGATCCTTTTTGCAAAAAAAGCTCGCTTATACTTTTTGTGAACTGAAGATTTTTATGATAAGTCGAAAATGTTTTGTATATAATCTTGTTTTCCGTAATAATTTTTTTTACAACAGTTTCTCCCGCGAAAGAGCCTTCAAATAATTCGTTATACACATAGTCTATGCTGGAGTAGTTTGCCACTAGTACAAATGAAGAAACTAAAAGTACGAAAATAATAGACAGAATGGTTACTACAATAATATGTTTAGTTTTAATTTTTATCATTCCAACCCAAGACTTGAAATTTCCGATTGAACAGACATATCATCTTCTTGCGAGTTCTTTGCAAAATTCTTTTTCTTCTTAACTTGATCCAGTATCAGCATAAGAATATTATTTATTCTGCTTTTAAAAACAAATATTTCAGCGGGACCGATAATTGATAATGTTTTATTTTGAGTTGAAAAAAAAGGTGAATCAAATGGAGTATCAATCGATAAAGGATTTATTGGATATTTTGCTACAACAAAGCCGTCTTTTCTGACAAATGAAAGGCCGATCTCCATAGTCAATAATGTTTTATTAGTGTTGTTTTGTATTTTTCCTGAGACTAAAATATCCCGCGAAGTTTCATCTGCAACTTCAAAACTTAGATTGTGTATATTAATGTTCTCAGCAAAAAGTCCTGCTGTCAGAGCTGATATTTTTTTATTGTATTTGACAAGAGAAGTTGCATCTTCCCATCCTGTATATATTTGCAGGCCAAGTACTGTCAATATCATTACCGATATGATCACGGACGCAGAAAAAAATATAAAAGAAAAATGTTTTTTCTTTAATAGCATAATTTTATTTCCCTAGATCTTTTCTAAGGATCGACCGAATATCATTAAAATATGCAATATGCCCGCAAGATGCATAATCCGGATATGTCCAGGGCCATGGCTTATAGGTATCTTTTTGAAAGTGCAGGGTTGCTTCTGCAAATATGCCGTCTTTAAGATAGATCCTATGCATAAAATCTTTGGTTGTCAATAAAACCATTTTTGCTTCGGTCAAATATCCCGGATCAATATTTACGGTTCTTTTTCCGTCAATGCTCAAACTCTTTTCCACTTCACCTGATATGATCTTCGCTTGATGAATATTTTCTATGCTTTTAGTTCCTTTAAAAGCTACAAGTTTTCGCTTAAGCGGTTCTCCGAATTCTTTATTGTAATAATCAGTAAAATCAAAAGAAAAAATTTGCTTTTTATCTTCCATCGGACCAAAAGATTTCTGAAGAGCTTGTTCGGCTTTAAAACAATGTTCTTCATTTTGGTAAATAAAACTTGTTATAATCTTTGCTGTAGTAGATATGATGTTAATTGACATTTTAATCAATTGTTTGAAGATCTTTTATCAATATATTTAACCAGTTTTTCCCTGTCTTTAGGCATAAGGTTAGTAAAAAATATAGCGATATCATAATGGTCGGCCCTGCCGTTCTGAATAACCGGATGTTCCCTAACGACAACACCTTCTATGTCAATAAGAGTCGGCCTTGAAGAACCATGTTCGGAAGGAAGCGCTAAAACTATTTCAAGCTTTGTCATTAACGGTATCTGTTCGGTAATTTTGCAATATATACCGCTTGCAGAAATATCAAGGCTTTTTGTAATTGCGGAAAGCCCTTCAAATTTGAATTGTACGGATACACCTTTGTCTTTTATCCTTGGGAACTTTCTTCTTTCTTGTTCTTTATTAGACATTATTAATCTCCTTGGTATTCAAATTAAGACTTATTATAACTTATCCCGGAGGCCAAGCAAATTTTCTTCCGCCCATCAAATGAAAGTGTAAATGAAACACTTCTTGTCCGGCATTATAGTTGCAATTTGATACTAGTCTATATCCTTCCTGAGCAATTCCTTCATTATCGGCTAAATTTTTTGCTGTTAAAATTATATTTTGTATCAAAACTCTGTTAGTATCATTTAACTCATTCAGTGTTCTTATGTGCACTTTAGGTATGATCAATATATGCACCGGAGACACAGGATTTACATCCCTAAAAGCTAGTATTTCATTATCCTCATAAACAATAACAGCCGGTATTTCTTTTCGTGCAATTTTACAAAAAACACAATTTTGATCCATAAGATTATCGAACTTATTTTTCTTTAACTAATTCTGCCATCTTTTTCTTATAACATTTTTTATTGCAATAGTGAGCATTGTCTCTGTAGTACCACATTTTTTTAGGAAAAGATTTACCGCATGATCCGCATTCTTCAGGTATAACATTTTTTGTGTTTTTCTTTGTAATAGCACTATTTTTTTTGATCGCTGTTTCATCTGTAACAGCTTTATCATCTGCTGAAACATTCTCCGCTTCAGGATTAGTTCCCATAGTTTCTTCCACTTCCTGTTTTTTTTCTTCTTCCATGATCTTAATCCTCCGTTAGTTTACTTTTTCATCCATTTGTTGTAAATAAATTCCAACAGTCTGTTTCTGTCAGTACTTTTTATACTTTTTACTTTTATGCCGCTTTCGTGTTTGATATTTTTAATTTGAGATGCCTTCGATCGTGTTTTGGTCGGTGTCAACTGCTTTGTCCAAGCAATTTCACCGGTTACAATAACAGGAATATTATCACCGGGTATTCTAAGTTCGATCTCAAATTCACTTCCCCGGTCTAATGGTTCTTCGGTTATAACGCCAAATCCAGTACGGCTCAAATTATTAACTTTTATCTTTTTCTCAGAACCCTGTAGTCGGCCTAAAGCATCCATTAACACTTGAAACCGTATATGTTTTCTTTTTTCTTTCATTTACACTCCAATTGATTTGTTTTTATTACGTCATATATTACATATAAACGGATGTTTTGTCTAGGACATATTAATAAATAAAAGAAGCAGGACAAAAAAAAACCGGGAAGCTTATAATGGCTTCCCGGTTTTCAATATATTGTTATTCTGAAAATACAAATTCAGGTTCTAATACCGGTTGATAATCTTCTGGTATCGGGAACGGGAAAGTGATTGTTTCATACAATCCTGCACCTGTCCTGACTATTGTCATCCCAACGCCTTTTGCCAACCCCATAGTAATACCTGAAAGAACATTTTCTTCAACACTAGTGTCATAGATGTTCTTTGGTAACTCTACCCAACCTGTTAGTATGTTAGCCAAACCTCTGCCGAGTTTTTTAGCAGGATCCTGTGCATAACACTGAGTAGCTACAGCCATTACCATCAAGCAAACAAGCAAAATTTTTAATGTCTTCATTTTATTTTCACCTCCTTAATTTTCTCATATATAACAATTTTTTTCTAATAACCGAAGTATATCATGTGTTTTTTACAGTGTCAAGAAAGTGCCCTTAAGATTCGATAAGCTCATCCACCAAAGCGGCAATAAAATCCTTATCATCATCTGATATCTCTATAAATTCAATACCTATATCGTAATTGAAATCATGTCCCTTACCGGAAATCCTTTTTCTGATCACCCAAACAATCGTTCCTGAGCATCTAACAACTCTCTTTTTTTCAGGTATATGCATCTCGATCTGTGCAGTTTTGAAAAGATCAAATTCTTTTCCGAGAACCACACAAATACCACCAGAGCCGATATTTTCAGTTAAAGTCTCAAAAGATTCATCCTTACCTTGAGATGAAATCAAAATTCTACACTCATATCGAGCTCTAGGAAATTTCCTTTTATCTATTCCTTCCCATATCATCATGAGTATAGAATACATTATGATATTTGAATTGGCAAGTTCGAATGAAAAAATATTTATTCTTTACAGCGAATTTTAATCGTATATAATGGCTTTATGTATTTAGACTTTTATAAACTCCGTGAGAATCCATTTAATGTAACTAGCGACCCTAGTTTTCTTTATATGTCTGAAACCCACAAAGAAGCATTAGCTCACCTAGTTTTCGGCATACAACATCGAAAAGGTTTTATAGTACTTACAGGTGAGGTCGGGGCGGGAAAAACAACTTTATGCAGAGCATTAGAAAAAAAATTAGATGCATCAGTTAAAACATCAATAATCTTTAACCCTGCTCTTTCTGAAAATCAGCTGATGGAATCTATTTTGGCTGATTTTGACATTGTGCCACAAAAAAAAAATAAAGGTAACTTTATTAAGTCATTAAATTCTTTTCTTCTTGACTGTTTGAGAGATAATAATAATGTTGTGTTGATCATTGATGAATCTCAAAACCTAAAAAAATCATCGCTGGAAACAATAAGAATGCTTTCCAACTTAGAAACCGAAAAAGAAAAACTGCTGCAAATTGTACTTATCGGACAGCCCGAGTTAAAAGAAAAACTCGACCATCCGAATTTAAGACAATTAAAACAAAGGGTTGCGGTAAGGTTTCATCTTGATGTACTTAATGCAAAAGAAATCAAAGAATACTTATATCACCGGCTTAATGTTGCAGGCTCTGACGGCAGGATAGTATTTGAAGACGACACTGTTAACATTATTACAAATTATACAAAAGGTATACCGCGTCTAATAAACGTAATTGCCGATAAATCTCTTTTGCTGGGATTTGCGAAAAATACAAATTACATATATCCTGATCTGGTTAAACAAGCTATTAATGAAACCGAAGGGATCTTTGCTGAGTCTTACTGACCGACTAAAAATGAGTATCATATCCGAAGCATTAAATAAAGTTCAAGATCAACGGGAAAAGGAAAAACCCCCGAAGGTTAAATTCAATGCTCCTATATTCTCTATACCGCAAAAAAAGAAATATACCAAAATTTTATTAATTATTGCGGTCATATTAATTTTAGTTTTCATTTTGTTCATATCGTTATCATTAACCGCTAAATTTAATGAATTTAAAAAAAACATTGATATTTCAACGACAACTTCTCCGAATAATCTATTGTCTGATACCAATACAGCTGATCTTCATTCAAAAGAAAATGTTTCAGTCAATGATGCTGCAGTTGAAAAAACAAATGATCCGGTTAAATCCCCTGCAATTACTATGCCTAAAATCCCTTCTTCTGAAAATATATTACCTTCACTCAATGGCATAATGTATTCTGAATATACTCCGAAAGCTATTGTTAACGGTAAAATAGTGACTA
>JADGBB010000023.1:8003-23098 GCA_015231715.1 Candidatus Omnitrophota bacterium | reverse complement strand
AGAATGATCGATGACGAACAGAAGATCGATATTGGAAGCGAAAGAACCAAAAGCACTAAAGTTGAGGGAATTGTATAATTGCCGAAAACAACAGCCAATTCCGTGGCGGACTTGAATTTTGAATGCAATAACTCATGAATATATATTATCCATTGAAAAAATGGATTCAAATGCGACATAGCATTTTTATCAACAAATAACGGTGATTTAAAGTCATGCTCTCTCTCTCTCAAAGCTTTAGCAACTCTGAATGAGTAATATGATATCCTGCGCAATGATCCATCTTCACGGCTTTTGATCTTTGATATATCTGAAGCCATTAGAAACGGTTTAATAAGTTTGTATTTATTTTCAGGAAAATATAATGCTCTTTGAACTGCTTTAGATACAATAAATGGCAATATAATCAAATATGCGACATAGGTCGCTGTTATCAGATTTAATGCACCCGGATAGATCGAAGAAACCATGATAAGCAGTATGCCCGAGACAATGCCAAGCATTGATGCATGTATGTTACGGTTTTCATCAAAACCCGCACCTGGAGAAAGATCCAAGCTTGTATTGTCGCTAATATTATCGGGAAGATAGTTATCATTTTTTTGAACGATCTCCGGAATTATCTCAGCTTTGTTTAATCGCGAAACCTGTTTACAAATTTCACCCAATCGAATTTTATCTTTAGAAGTGTCATAATAGTATCTTATTTTGCAATACACTTGATCATTTGAGTCCTTAAAAATAATAATTAATTCAGTTCTTTCTGTGTTTGTTTTCCACTCATAATTTCGGTTGTAAGTATTTTTCCAGAAATCACATTCTACTAATATTGTCTCTATGTCTCTTAGTGTTGCCTCGGATATTTTTGGCAGTTGTTTATCAATGATCTTTTCGATAAGTTCAGGAGTCGGAATATCAAAGCTTTCGGGAGAAGTAAAAATAGTCTTTGTTTGCAACGTTGATACTGAATATTGATCAGTTTTTTGGGATAAAAGATCAGATGAAGCCCAAACTACTCCCTGCCAAAAAATTACCGCAGAAAGCATGATTGAAATGCTTTTAGATAAGAGCATAAATAAATTTTTTTTCTTAATTTTTTTCATTCTAATATATAAGTTATTAAAAAATATCTCAGTTGCTATTGTTTTAACGTTATAATTTTATCATAGTTTGATAATAAATTTTTGATTTATTTCTAAATTTTTTATCTTTAACATTTTTTAATAAAAGAATATTAATTTAAAAATTTTTTTGATAAAAAATACCTCTTGTGTTAGAATTTATTGAAATAAAGGAAAAGCCTATGAATAACAATGCAGAATACGCAAGCAAATATAGACCTTCAATACATGCCTTACCCGATGTTCTTTATGAGCTAGACCAAAAAGGTAATTTTATTTTTATTTCTGACGGCATAAAAATATTCGGTTATGAACCGGAAAGACTAATCGGTAAACATTTTAGCATAATTCTCCATCCGGACGATGCGGAAAAAGTAGACCTCAATTTTTTGCTAAATAACAAAAATGAAAAAACAGCCAAATCCAACGAACAGCCCAAGGTCTTTAATGAACGTCGAACCGGTGATAGAATAACCAAACATCTTGAACTTCGTATTTTATCAGAGCAATATAACCTTCTTTTCTCTCCTGATTCTGAAAGTGCTATCAGAGACAGCTTTTACGCAGAAGTTCACTCGGCCGGAATTTGGAATAAAAATAATTTCATAGGACCTGTCGGCATATTAAGAAATATCACCCAAAGAAAAGAACTTGAGAATTCATTGAAATCAAGCAGCAGCGAAATCAATGATGTTCTAATGCATACACCTGACGCTATAATAATTCTCAGCGAACAAAGAATTGTCAAAATGATAAATATTTCAGCTGAGAAATTATTAGGGATTTCTTCGGCTGACTTTATAGGTGTTACATTCGATATTCCAATAGATGCTAAGATCCCTGCTGAAATCGAAATAGTTCTTGCCGATGATAAAATCATAATAGCTGAAATGCTTGTTATGCCTATAGTATGGGAGAATAGAGATGCTTATATTGTCTCTCTTCGGGATCAAACTTCAAGGATCAATATATCAGAAAAGCTTGAGGAATATGCTCTTACTGATGAACTAACCGGTCTATACAACCGCAGAGGTTTTTTAACTCTTACCGGGCATTTTCTTAAGGTTTCTTCAAGAAAAAAAGAAAAATGTGCTTTGTTCCTTTTTGACGTAAACAAATTAAAGGTTTTAAACGATACTTTCGGTCATAATGCCGGCGATAGAGCTATCTCTGAAGTCTCCCGTTCTCTTAAACAATCCTTTCGCGGATCAGATATTATTGCGCGTATCGGCGGAGATGAATTTACGGCTTTGGCAGTTATTGAGGACGAGCGAGATGTTAAAGTTATTGTATCCCGTTTTATGGCTTCATTAGAGATCATCAACATTAATGAAGGCCTGCCGTACATAATTACTGCCTCAGTTGGAACAATTTGTTTTACCCCTTCTGATAATAGCGATATTATGACTTTACTTAAAACGGCTGATGATGACCTATACAAAAACAAAAAAATTCAATAATTGTCTTCAAGTTTCTATTTTTTAAAACACTATTTGCATTTTAGCTGTAAAGAATGTATATTATTAAAAATTTATGAAATCTTTTTTAATATTATTATTAATTTTCGCGTGCTTATTTATTTTCTTTCCGTTTAGCTCACATTCTATAAATGTAGATGAAGCAAATAAAGAAGTTGATCTGGCCATTAATGAAAGAGCTATCCAGAATAAACTTGCCGGAAATTTGCCTGAAGTCGATGAATCAAAAGAATCGGAAGATGTTGCTAATTCTAATGGACCGATTTTTTATGTAAAAAAAATAATGATTTCCGGGAATGATTCTTTCCCTTCTTCCGATTTTGATGAAATTATTTCTAAATTTGAAGACCAGGAACTTTCCATTTCTAAATTGGAGATGTTGTCAAAGCGCATAGAAAGAGAGTATCTACAAAAAGGCGTTATAGCTGCGTGTATTATCCCTCTTCAGGATCTTACCGGGAACACGGTTAAACTTCAAATCATTGAATCACATATGGGTAATTTGAAAGTCGAAAAAATGAAATATTTTTTCGAATCACGCGTCCCTTTCTACTGGACTATGAAATCCGGGCAAACACTTAGATACGACACTTTATCAAGAACGTTACAGATAGCTAACAAAAATCCTGACAGATACATTAAAGCTGCCCTACATGCCGGAACAAAACCGGGAACCACGGATGTTCTGCTTACTCCGGTTACTAAGTTCCCAATACACTTAATGGGATCTTTCGATAACGGAGGTTCTACAACAACCGGGAAATACAGAAAAGGACTTGGTATCGTTGATAATAATTTTTTAGGTTTGGATGATACTTTTATCGGTGGATACACAGGCGGCAAGGATTTTTGGGGCGGATATTTTTTTCATAAAATACCGTTCACCCCTTTTGGAACAAATATAATGTACGGATATTCTCAAACCAGAGCTTTTCCGAAAAAAGATTATACAGACTACAATATGAATTCAAGGTCGGATAATACCAGTTTATCAATCTCCCAGGATCTATACGAAAAAGCGAAATATAAAGGTGAAATGAAATTCGGCATCAGTGCTAAAGACAAACAAGTGCTATGGGGAAATGGAACTATAAATCATGATAGATTAAGGATCATAAACGTTGGTCTTAAGCTTGTTGACCGCTTCAAAAGAACTTCTACATCAGTTAATGCTGACGTATATCAAGGTTTGAATATTTTAGGTGCAAAAAGAAAATCTGAATATTCGTCCCGCGAAGCAAACAACACTTTCACAAAACTCGAAATTGATTCTTCGTTTTCGAATTCCTTTGAAAGCGGGGTTAAGCTGAATTTAGATTTCAATGGTATGCTTGCCGGTGAAAGGTTAATGTCGCAAGAAGCCTTGTACATAGGCGGACTTAAATCCGTTCGGGGTTATCCGGAAGGCGATTATTTGGCTGATATTGGATTATATACTCAATCCGAAATCCAATACCCGGCTTTTTTTATCCCAAAAGAATTAAAATTTCCGTGTGCCGCAAATCCTATTAGAGATGAGATCACCGGCATATTGTTTTTTGATTTTGGTTATGGCATGAAAAAAGGCCGACTTTCGTCTGAAAGAGAACAAATGAGGCTGGCAAGTCTCGGGTTGGGCGTAAACATACGGTTATTTAATCAGGCTGTTTTGACACTGGCTTGGGGCTTCCCTCTCAAAGGATTAGCTGATATGCCCAGCAGTCAATCTTCTAATTCAAGATTTCACTTTTCTTTTAATTTTATGGATTCCATGTCTGAAGAGATCCAGAGATTCGATCAAGATCTTACAAAGATAAATATCACTAACACCACTTGGGAACTACTCAACAATGCTGTTCAGGATAAAACTACGGTTATGCACACATTTTTTTACGGCAATTATTATTTAGCTGAAGAATTTTCATCAAAAGGTCAATTCGAGGATGCTCTTGCCCGCTATTCTCGAATTCTAAAAGACGCAAAATTTTTATTTGATGGAACACGGTCTAAAGTTGCTGAAATAATTAATGGCAAAGAAAAATTACCTAAAGATAGATCTGTGCTTATAGATTTCGCGCACAAAGAATCGGATCTCGATGAAAACATTAAGAATGTTACTATCCCTGAGAAAAAGTTGTCATTAAAAAAGATAATTAATTTATCTGAACAAGCCACCAAAGAAATTTCAAAAAAGAATGTTACCGCTGGTTCTCAAAAGAAAAATTAATTTTGCCTGCTAGGCGGCCTTGGCGGCAATTTAGGCGGTTGATTCTGACGGATCTGTGCTTGTATTTGGGCATTCTGCCTTATCATATTTTGAGTTTGTTGCATCTGGTTGATTTGTTGTATTTGCCTCTGTTGTTCTTGTATCCTTTGAATATTCTCTAAATTGATCATAGCTTCTTTTTGTCTTAATGCTGAAAGTATATCTGTTAAGATCTCATCGCTTAAATTGCTTAATTCTTCACCGTTGACAGATGCATTAATTTTTCCGTCCTCATCTCTTTTTACCAGTAAATATTCATAGGCTTCCCAGGTGTCCTCGTCATCCAAAATATAATATATATTTTCCAATGTTTCTTCTCTGTTAAATTCTTTCCCTTCGTCGTAGTTTACAATATTCACAACAGGGTCACCCTCCTCTGAACTATTTTGAGAATAGCAGTTTAATACAACGGGTATAGAAAAAATAGATACAAACGCTAATACTAAATATTTTTTTGTCATAATAACTCCTATATATCTCTTCGTTTAAGTTTTGCCAGAACACCTAAAGATCTTTTATCTAAATAATCTCCGCCTTCTATTCTTATTGTTTTAGCATTGACAATAGCGTCTGATACTTTGTTTCTAGCTCTTTTTAATAATCTGCTGAAAGACTGCTGTGAAATATTCATACCCGTTGCTGCTTCGCCTTGCGGCATATTCAAAAAATCACCAAGTCTTATGGACTCGAACTCTTCTACATTAAGCAGAACTTCTTCAATTTTTCCGGGCCTGCCATTGGGAACAAAAAGATCAGCCCTTGGCGGTCCATTTACAATTTTTTTCTTTCGGGGTCGGCCAGTTTTCATATTAATATTATAATTGAGTTGAGTGTGTTAAGCAAGGATAAAGTAATATGCTTGAATAAAAATTAATTTATTTTAGTTTTCAGGTTTCTCCATGGAAACTTAGTGCCCGGACATTCTGTTTGAGCATCTTTTACCTGGCCGTGTCCTAAAATGTTGGAATTAGGAATTTTGTAGTACTTTTTTAACTGGTTAACAAGATAAGCCAGAGACTGCAGCTGTTTTTCAGGAACAGCATCTTCAGAATAATTACCAACCAAACAGATTCCTATACCTCTCTCATTCATATTGTCCGCCTTGCAATGAGCTCCGTTACGCTGTTCCAACCATCTTGGAGTTGTTTCTATTTGGCCGCATTCTTTCCCGCAGGTGCCGTTGTCGATAACAAAATGGTATCCTACGCCTTCCCATCCTTTTTTTAAATGGCCTACGTTAAACATTTCTGAGCTGCCCAGGTCAGTAGCGCTATGATGAATGATAATATATTTCCATTTATTGCTTGGGTATAAAGTTATTACATCTTTTCGTTTTACGGCCGATGGAACTTTTAATTTTGTACCAATATCTACATCTGTAACATCTTTAATTTTATTGATCCTGACAAGTTCATCAATGCTTACATCGTACATTTTACTAATACGCCAAATTGTTTCACCGGGAGCTACTGTATGTAAAATATCATATCGTTGAGACGGTTTAATTGGCAAATCTTTTTGAATATATCCTGGTTGAGTAGGCAAGACATTTTGATAAAGACTAACACCTGGTGCATAACCAGATTGTTTTGCCTTGCGCGGCACTCTTGAAGGAGTTGCGCAAGACGAAAGAAAAACCAATAAAAAAATACATAGTAAAATATTTTTATATGCAGTAAAAATCGTAGATAGTTTTGTAATTTTATTCAAAGTACAATTAATTATAATGATGAAATTTAAAATGGCAAGGAATCATAAAAAGATAGATACAAATAATTTTTATTTTAGAACTTCTACCTTAACATCAATTAATCCCTTATCAAGATCTGCTAATTTTTCGAACGCACCTTTTGTTAGATCAATAACTCTGCCCTCTCTGCATAACTTTTTAGCTGGTCCCCTATCATTAACTCTAACTTTAACAGTTTTACCATTTTCATTATTTGTAACTAAAAGTACTGTGTTAAACGGCATATCCCATATTGCGCAAGTCAGCTTGTCATGATCAAATGTTTCCATGTTTGCTGTTGTAAGTTTTATCCCCGGAGAAAATTCAGCATACCAAGAAGCAGCCCCTGTTATCATCGTAGGAAAACCACTGCTTACAGGCGATGACTTTATCATGAAAGCGAGTATTATTAAAATACTTATTAAAGTTTTTAAATAAGTGTTTAAATTTTTTTCCATGTTCCTCTCCTTTGTTTTTTTTGATATGTTTTGATATATTTTATACATTTAGTCAAAGTGTGCCATAAAGTTATTTAATATGCAACTATTTAAAGGACTAACTAAGATATAGTAAATCTAAATTAAAATCTCTTGCATTGGAATATACTGATTAACAGCATAATAAATTGTTGTATATAGAGGTAAAGAAGTTTAACTATTTGAATAAAAAGAAAGTTTATAGATTTGGAGTCTATTTTTCGTCGTCGAATGACCAGCCGTCATCTGGTGGTATGTAAGGTAATCCATCTTCAACTGCTCTTGATACATCTTCAGTTCCCATGCAGTCATTATCATCATCAAAAACATCAGACCCAATTTCATCGTCAAGAGCCGAATCTTGTTTGATAATCTCGATACTGTTTATTATCTTCGTAAGACCTGTAGTATCTATGACCGCATCAACTATATCGCTTCTATGTTCTTCAGTGTATACTTCACCTGAAAGCATAACTTTAGGACCTTTTACGACACTAATTGATATCATTTCATGTGGAATGCTTTTTTCTTCTAAAGCTGTAATTATACATGCTCTGATTTCTTTATTTGTTAAACCTTCTATATCCATTTAAATACACCTCAAAACAAAGTATACCACAAGATAATTGAAAGTCTAATTAATGAAGGAAAATTATTCGCCTATGATTTTAATAAGAACTCTTTTGCGGCGGCGTCCGTCGAATTCGCCGTAATATATCTGCTCCCATGGACCAAAATCCAATTTGCCATCGGTAACGGCTACTACTACTTCACGGCCCATTATTTGACGCTTAAGGTGGGCATCTCCGTTATCTTCACCGACATTATGCCTATATTGGTCGGCAGGATCAAACGGCGCTAATTCTTCCAGCCAATCTTCAAAATCCTGTAATAGTCCCGGCTCTGCATCATTGATAAAAACACTGGCTGTTATATGCATTGCGTTAACCAGAACTAAACCTTCTTTAATGCCGCTTTTTTGCAGGGCATTCGATACTTTTGATGTTATGTTTATAAAATCAACCCTATGAGGCGAGTTAAACCAAAGTTCTTCTTTATATGATTTCATTTTTTCTCCTTGAAAAATTAAAGCTTTTTGACATTAAGACAATCTATTGATCAAAACTTAAATTCAAATCCGCCAAGAACTTTTAGATCTTTGCCTGTTGAAGCTAAATTAACAAAAAAATCTATGTCTTTAGAAAAAGTTTTATTAAATTCAATTTTAACACCAAGTTTTTTACCTTTTTGAGTAGCCAGAAAAACCCCGAGCTTGCTGTTCTTGAAAACCATTTTTTCTATGCCGAACTCCAAAACTTTGTTTTTTTGAAACATTTTATCTAAATAAAAAATAACGTTGAAATGTTTATTAATATCCCATTTACCGTATAGAGTAAGATCTCTGACTGCTAATGGACGGCCTTTTGCAGGCGCTTTATAAGAATACTCACTGCCTAGCTTAAATAATATTTTATTATCTCCGGATCTAAGGATTTTACCGGCCAATTCTGCTTTTATATCGAAACATGACAAAGTTGATCCTGATAATTTGTAAGTGAGTTTCTTGTCCCCCATTTCCCAAGAGCCTTTGAAAGCAACTTCCTGTTCTACTTTATCTTTTCTTTTCAACGCTGTTTTTTTGTAGGTATATAAGATTTCATTATTTTTTGAAACTTTCCATTCTGAGTAAAAAGTTAAAGTATTATAGTTTGATCCGCCCTTAGCTGCTTTAAATATTATATGTCTTTCTTTATCTAACTTCCATTTTCCTTTTAGAGTAATTGTAGTGTTCTTTTTACTTTTGATATTTACGGATTCATCGACCTTAAAAGAAAAACTATCGCCTTTTTGATCAAGTATCTCGCCTTTAAATATAAGATTTTTTAAACCTAGACGAGCATAATCTGAATTTAATACATGGAAGACAAGATCATGCTGAGGCGTTAGTTCCCATTTGCCGTTTATTTGTACTTTATCTATTTTTTGAAAATTTTTATTTTTTTCATCACGCAAAGATAATAGAACTAGACTGTTATTATTATCTACCGTAATGTTATCGGCTTTTAACTTCATTATTAACCCACTTCATGAATAATTCGCTGCCTTCTAAGATTGGCAGCATTACAACACAAGGATTATCATAGCTATGCATTTTAATTATATTTTCTTTAAGCTCTTCAAACAGATCTTTTTTTGTTTTAAGAAAGATTGAACATTCATTGTCTTCCTGAACCTCGCCTTCCCACCTATAAATAGAAGTGATGTTTTCGTATATATTGCAGCAAGCCGCAAGCTTAAGATCAATAATTTTTTTCGCAATGCTTTTAGCTTCTTTCATATTCGGTGTTGTAACATATACTAAAACTAGATCATTGTTTATAGACATTAAGCTGCCCTGCCGAGTTTTATTGATGAAAGTTCATACAGCATGATCGCGGAAGTAGAAGCCACATTAAGTGATTCTACCCCATCAATAGGTATGTATATTCGTTTATATGCTTCTTGAAATATTTCGTCTGACAAACCTTGACCTTCGCTTCCAAAAACCACGCAAAACTTTGGTTCAACAGTAATTATTTTATTTATGCCTTCACAATCCATTCCGGAAGAATCCGAAGCATAAATTTTAATGCCATAATCTTTTAGTTTTGCAACTTCGGAATATTGCAAACTGTAAACAGGGATATCAAGAATAGTACCTGCGGATGAGCGTATAACTTTGGGATTATAAAGATCAGCTGTTTCACCCAATAAAACGACGCCGTCATAACCGAAAGCCACAGAATTTCTGATTATAGCTCCAAGATTACCCGGATCCTGTACTTTGTCGCATATGACCGCAGAGAATTTGTCGCATATTTTTTCTTTTATCAGAGGGAATATTTCTTCTCTAGTAAATACTGCAAGTATTCCTTCAGGATTTTTTAATGTCGATGCTTTATCAAAATCAGATTTAGAACATTTATAGATCTCAAACCCTCTTTCAATATAATCGTCTACTTTATCAATATTGTCGGTTTTTAATAAAAAATTATTTGAAATGAGCATTGAAGAAACTTCATGGCCTTTAAATATAAAATCATTTACAAGTTTAGCTCCTTCAACTATGAACAAACCTTTTTCTTTCCTGATCAAAGGATCTTTTAAAAGATCCTTTATTTCTTTCAAATAATTATTTGTAGTTTTATTTATCATCTCTCAAATTTTCCTATTTTTTCCCACCATAGAGAAGAATCCCATGATTGCAAGCATTCCCACATTTTTTTTGCTGAAACTGTTTTCAAATGTTCAGGCGCTTTTACAAAGAATTTTTTAGCTTTTTTGTAGCCTGCTTCTTCATATTCTTTTGCTTGAACTAAACATTCAAGGATATCTGCATCTCTTGCTACTATACTTTCTAATGTTTCCTGTTGATCATATTCGTCTCTAAATGATATCATTTCATTTTTAATGGGTTCGTCTAAACTTTTTACCTGGTCTTTAAATACATCCTTTTCTGCTTTTCTCACATCAATGTAAGTATGGGCAACTTTGTGCAGGTCAGTTATTCTGGACTCGTGTATATCATTAAAAAGTGTCATTAGTAAAACTTTTTCAACTTTCGCTTTTTCTTTTTTTGCCAAGAAATATCCGATCACTGCGCATCTAAAAGAATGATCTGCAACGCTTTCTTCATTTGCTATCCCCAGCATCCACCAGCCTGTACGTTTAACACGTTTTAATATTCCCGCTTCTGCAATAAAATTAAGGATATCAATCATTATGCTCCTAATTTAAGTTTGCGATTAATTTCATAGCAAAATAATGTTGTGGCTACAGCTGCATTATAAGATAACTGAGCTCCCGGCATTGGAATAGTGGCTCTAATATCAAGAAGTTTACTTATCCCGGGACGAATACCTTTGCCTTCAGAACCAATAACAACGGCAATATTTCCTTTACTTGGTAGAGTTACATCAACTATGTTTTGAGCATCCTCTATCTCGGCGCCAATTATCTTAATACCTCTTGATTTAGCTTTACTTATGCTGGAAGCATTGTTTGCAACAATCGCAATTTTTAGATAATTTTCACCGCCGGATGCTACGCGAAGAACAGTTTCATTAACATTCACAGAATTGTGTTCGGGAATAACTAAGGAAAACCCTCCCAAACAGGCTAAATGACGTATTATTGAGCCTAAGTTCTGAGGATCGGTCAATCCATCAACAAAAACAGGAATGATGTGCTCTGTAAAAAGTTCGTCCAGCAACTCATCATAAGGCGTATATATGAATTCTTCAACTTCAGCTACAACTCCTTGAGTATTAAGCTTATCTGTAATTTCAAGGAATTCTTCTTTTGACACAGCTTTAAAATCCAATTTTTGAGATCTCGCGGCAAGAACAACTTTTGACAGATCCGTTTTCTCTCTCAAATACAGGTTTAAAATACTGCGCGGATCTTTCTTGATCCTTTCAACAACAGGGTTTATTCCATAAAGTTTCATTTTTATATAGCTAAAAGTATGATAACACCTAAAAGCAACGGAATTGCGCCTACAATACGTTTTCTTTTTTCCGGTTCATCGCCGATTATTTTATTAACAACTTCAATACTTTTTTCTTTTTTCCAGACAAAAACTAAAGCACCGCATGCTATCGCCAATAAACCTACAATAACAAGTATCCAAGGAGCACCGGCTTGAGGGGCTACAGCTAAAAAACACAAACCTACAATTATACGTAACGCACCTGCTATGTATATCCTGTTACCCTCTCTGATATAGTCCATCATTTTATCGATAACCCCGTCTTTCAAAAGAATAACACTTCCTGCTAGCATCATCAATATTGCTACAAGTTTCACTAAAACTATCATCCTAAACCTCCCTTTTTTGTTAACTTCATTGTACCATTTTATTTTTTAGCTAAAAAGGTTTTTTAATGTATTCATAACTTTATCGGCATCACTTGTGCCGTTAGCATCTCGAGTGTCTTCGCTTTTTGTGAAAAGGCCTGAAATTTTATCTACCGCCATTTTTTGTAAAGCATCTTTTACTATCGGTCCCGGAAAAAATCTTGGATCTTCAACAGTTCCTTTGATCTTAAAATCAAATGTAATATTGCCGTACCCTGAATCAAGATATTTTACTATATCAGAAAAATCGCCTCCCCAAAGAGCAAAAATTCCGGGGTCATCTTTTTCCTTATACTTGAGATCCGCAAGCTGTAAAGTATTCATAGACCCAATATCTCCGTTATCGAAGTTCATTATAATATTCCCGCTTAGCCTTCCGGATTCAATATAAAAAGGAGAATACTTTTCGTAATAAACCTTAAATACTGATAGATCAACATTTTTCAAATTGATATTATTAGACATAGTAAGCTTTGATGTATTTAGATCACTTCGGACATTCCAATCTATTGTTTCATTTTGATGATTATTAACAATACCAGAGCCTTTAGTAGAAAAACTTTGTACAGTCTTATACGCATCATCAAAAACTAAAAACAATAGGCCGTTAACATTGTTTATGGTTATTGATACAAGATCACTAGACTGACTTTTATCGGTAAAATATACGGCAGAATCCTTGATGTCAATGTTACCATCCAATGTAATATACTTTGAAATTGCGGGATCATTGCTTTGTTTTTGCTGCGTTTGCGGATTATTCATATCTGATTGATGTTTAGAGACAGTCCCTGGCGCAAGCACTGTTTCCATTTCTGCAATATTAATATAGCCTCTTTTTGATCTTTCTATATATATTTTGGCACCGTCAATAGTGATATCTTCAATAGATATTCCTGAAAAAATATTTGCCCCTTTTAATCTGTAACTGCACCAAACTTTATCTATTTCGGAAAGGTAGTTATTATCAAAACCTGAAGCATTCTTTAATTTTAAATTATCAATCGCGATAGTATGCGCATTTTGATCAATATACAAGCTCCCAAAAGACATATATGAAGGCAAATTTTTCTTCAAAATATTTTCAAATGATTTATCGAACACTCCCTGCTTTAAAGCAAATAATAACGCAAATATTCCTAAAACTAAAATAAGCACAATCGTAATTAATATTTTTTTCATTTTAACTTCCTTCTGGAACATTTCCCAAATATACATGATCAAGGCCATGTCCTTTGCCTATTTTATAAGCTTCTTTTAATATATTCAAAGGTGTTGCAGGCATATTGCCGTAATTGTAGCTAGGATGGAACCTGCTGATATGCCAAGGGATCTTTTTGTTCACATCTTTAATAAATCCGGCAATAGAAGAAAGCTCTTCAATCGTGTCGTTCATGCCCGGAACAATAAGAGTCGTTATCTCTACCCATATACCTGCATTTTTCATAGCTACAATAGAATCAAGAACAGGCTGCAATCTAGCGCCGCAAACCTTACGATAAGTTTCATCATTGAATGATTTTAAGTCTACATTCGCGGCATCAATGAAAGTAATCATATCAGCAATAACTTCTTCAGTCATATATCCGTTAGTAACAAAAATATTTTTTAGACCTCTCTCTTTAGCCACGATCGATATGTCGCGAGCATACTCATAAAATATAGTAGGCTCGGTATATGTATACGAGATACTTTGGCATTTATTCATAATTGCATCATTGATTACTTCTTTAGGCGAGACATCATATCCGGAATCATCCCCTTCCTGCTTAGAAAGCTGAGATATACTCCAGTTCTGGCAAAACCCGCATTTAAAATTACAGCCCGGAGTAGCAATTGAATACGAACTCGTACCGGGAAGAAAATGATATAAAGGTTTTTTTTCAATAGGATCCACATTAGCCGCAATGATCTTGCCGTAAGTATAAGTAATCAAAGTACCGTCAATATTCTGACGCATACCGCAATTACCAAAATACCCTTTCCTTATCCGACATCGATGCGCACAAAGCAAACACTGCACATTGCCGTCCCCAATACGTTCCCAAAAATAAGCTTCTTTCTTCATAGTATTTATTTTTAATCTAAATTATTTAACATCGATATTATACCAAATCAATAAATTAAATCCACCCCTCAATCCGTATTGTTTTCTTAAAACTCAATTAAGACGAGCTAGGATGAGTTAGTTAGTACTTTTTCTGATGGTTAGGGATCTATAGGCATTTTTCAATTCTTTTTTAACAATTACCAGTCCCGGTGCCGATTGCTTCGAAAAGCAGCGAAGCTGCTTGGAGAATGCATGAGTCAGCGGGGTTAAAAAAGGATTGAAAAATGCCGTTGTTTAGATCCCGTGTCAGAAAAAGTACTAACTAACTCATCCGTACTTGGCATAAACTGAGTCCAGATTTTCTTAATGTTAGGCTGGGATTCTTCGGCTTTGCCTCAGAATGAAGGTATATATTTTGAATTTAGAATTATATAAACGAATTAAGCATGTAATGAACGTCCGAATGCCGCTTTAACAGCATCCTGTGAAAGTTCACTAAATGTTGGATGCGCGTGAATAATGTTCTCAAAAATACCGGGCTCTACGCCTGCCTGTTTTGCTACAACAAATTCATGTATCATCTCATCGGCCTGAACGCCCACAATCGAAGCACCCAAAAACTTTTTGCCTGACTCATCGATCAAAACTTTCACGAATCCTTCGGTTGCTCCTTCAGCATGAGCTCTGCCATTAGATTTAAAAAATTGTTTAGATTTTTTATAAGGAATATTTTTAGCGATCAGCTCTTTCTCTTTTAATCCCACACTTGCAGTTTTAATTTCAGAATAAACGACATTGGGAACATTAGAATAATCAATGGCTTTATATGCTTCCCCGAAAGCATTCAATGCCGCAACTTCCCCTTCAGCGTAGCCTGTATGAGCTAACATAGGTGTCGCGATGACATCACCCGCTGCAAAAACGTTTTCAATAGATGTTTTCATGCCCTTATCTACATTAATAAATCCTTTCTCATCAACAGTAACGCCGATATTTTTAAGGTTCAATCCTGCCGTTGCCGGTTTTCTCCCGATAGACAATACTACAATATCAAAATTTTCCTTTATTTCTACACCATCACGATTGATACTAGTTTC
>JADGBB010000023.1:0-7993 GCA_015231715.1 Candidatus Omnitrophota bacterium | reverse complement strand
GACTGGTAATTGTTTAAAAAGAATTGAAAAATGCCTATAGATCCCTAACCATCAGAAAAAGTACTAACTACAGTTTAACACCTTTCTTTTTAAGGATTGTTCCTATTGTTCTTGATACGTCATCATCTTCAAAAGGAAGAAGGTTTTCAGCTATATCAACAATTGAAACAGCAATATCTAATGAATTAAAATAGTCAGCGAATTCAACCCCTATTGCCCCGCCACCTACAATAAGAACTTTTTTTGGTAAAATGCTTAAAGATATCACTTCCTTACTAGTTATTACTCTGCCGGGTACAAAAATTATCCCTGGTATTTGAGCCGTTGCCGATCCGGTTGCTATCAAAATCTTTTGGCCTGTAACTTCTTTTTCACCTTCACTAGTTAAAACTGTTAAAGTGTTTTTATCTTTAAAAGATGCAGTTCCAAACAGCAAATCGATATTGTTTTTTTTAAAAAGGAATTCAAGCCCTTTTGATAAAGTTAAAGATGTATCTTTGGCAATAGATACTATATCAGAAAGATGTTTTTCATTGAATTCGAGTTCTTGTACATATGGGCTATTCTTGACTTTTTTATATAGACTCGCGCTATGATAAAGTGATTTCGCAGGAATACATCCTTCATTCAAACACACCCCGCCAATTTTATTAACCTCTTTCTCGATTATTAATGTTTTTTTTCCAAGCTGCGAAGCTTTAACCGCCGAAACATAGCCCGCTGGCCCTGACCCAATAACAACATAGTCATACTTATCTTCCATACTCACCTCATTTAATTAGGGACTGACCCCAAATTTCTGGCTGTCAGGTATAAAAGGTCTGATAGTGCGTTTAAGAGTTTCATCATGTTTGGATAATTGCTGCTGCCTTTTATACCAATAAAAGTTCTTTCTGCTCTGCGGGAAATTGATCTAGATATATCTAATAGTGCTGATGATTCATTAAATCCCGGAACTACTAACTCATTTAAAATTGTATTCAAAGATAATTTTTCTATTTTTTTTTCTACAAATGTTATATCAAGTGATCCTATATCTTTACCCGCAGCAAAACAAGAAGACATATGCATTATAATTTTTTGCATATTATAAATAATTTCTGCAGTATTTTTATCTTCTATCTTTATTTTCGATAAACCCAAAAAAGAATTAAGTTCATCAAGATCTCCGATAAAAGATATTTTTTTTGACCCTTTTGATATTCTGCCGCCTTTGATAAGGCTGGTCATGCCTTTATCGCCATTTTTAGTCCGGATTTTTGTCATAGCATTAACCTATTATTTATAACTTTACCTGCTTTATCGAATATATCATCTAACTCTTCGATAGACAAACATAATGGCAAAAAGAAATACATAACATTTCCCATAGGCCTGAGTATAAGATTTTGTTTCAAAGACTCGTTATAAATTTTCAGTCCTATTCGTTTTTTAGGATCATGGGTATTTTTTGTTAATTTGTTCTCAACAATTTCAATTGCTCCGACACAACCAATACTCCTGATATCACCGACAAAGTCTAAGTCTTTTGTTTTATCAAGAAAAGAATTTAGTTTATTATTTATAAGTTCAACATTATACAATGTTTGTTCAGTTTCAAAAATTTCTATTGATGCCAAAGCCGCAGCGCAGGCGATAGGATTAGCGGTATATGTATGGCCATGATAAAAAGTTTTATACTCATCATAGTCACCGTAAAATGAATTATATATTTCATTGGATGTCATTGTAACGCTTAGCGGCAAGTATCCCGAAGTTATTCCTTTTGATAAGCATAAAAAATCAGGCACGATCGAGGCATGCTCAAAAGCGAACATCTTACCTGTTCTGCCGAAACCTGTAGCGACTTCATCGAATATCAAATGAACATTATATTTTTTTGCAAGGTCGTAAACTTTTTTCAAATATTCATGAGGGTAAATGATCATGCCGCCTGCTCCCAGCAATAATGGCTCTATTATAATGGCTGAAATAGATGAAGAATTTTTTCTAAGTATATTTTCCATTAATGTCATACATCCTATTGAGCAGCTTTTTTGTTCGAGTTCAAGAGGACATCTGTAACAATATGGAGTCAGTACCTGAAAATGGTCTGTCATTATAGGTTTAAATTTATCATTATAAATACTTTTTCCGCTTACGCTCATTGCTCCTGCTGTATCTCCGTGATAACCCCGATCAAAAGATACAAAATGTTTTTTATCTGTAATACCGATATTCTGCCAATATTGAAGCGACATTTTTAAAGCCACTTCTACAGCGGTTGAGCCGTTATCCGAATAAAAAACCTTGTCCAATCCATCAGGTGTTATTTGAATAAGTTTTTCCGAAAGCATAACTGCAGGTTCATGAGTAAAACCGGCAAATAATGTATGTTCAAGTTTTGTTGCTTGTTCGGTAATTGCCCGGATTATTTTCGGATTAGTGTGTCCATGGATATTACACCACCAGCTAGAAATGGTGTCGTAATAAAAATTGCCTTCATGATCGTAAAGTTTTGCCCCATGTGCGTTTTTTATCGGGATCGGCGGCATGGTTTCACAATCCTTCATCTGAGTGTAAGGATGCCAATTATATGCAAGGTCTTTTTTTATTAAGTTATTCATTTTAAAATTTAAAATTACCTTTTATTTTAAGACTCCCTGAGGCAGTTTGTTTTCCTCGGAAATTATCAATTATCCCTATTATCCGTTCACCTGTTATCTTCTCAATTATTTTCATGTTATCATTCAATATCTCACTTGGCGTTTCATTGCAGATATTATTGAAAACAAGACCGGTTAAATCAATTTTTTTTTCTCTTAAAGCTCCAATTGTCAATAAAGAATGATTTATTGCGCCTAATTTATTTCCTATTACCAATATAGCCGGAATATTCAATTCAGAGCATATATCTATCATTAAAACATCTTCTGCGATAGGAACCATAACACCGCCTGAACCCTCGACAAGTATGACATCGAAATCATTCATTAGATCAAAATATGACCTTTTTATCTTTTCTACGTTTATTCTACATCCTGCTTTAATCGCCGCTAAATGAGGCGAAGCAGGAAATTCAAAAATATAAGGCATGACAAGATCTTTGATTTTACTTATTTGTTCGAACGTGATATCCATCAGATCAAGATGTGCCAATATATCAGATGAAATATTTTTATCACCGGTCTGCACCCATTTTTGTGTAATAACTTTTTTGCCGGCATCCTTAAAATAGCGTCCTAAAAGACCTGTTGCTATAGTTTTCCCGGATCCTGTATCTGTTCCTGTTATAAAAAAAGACTGCTTTTTCATATTTTTCTCATTTTGCAGCTTACAAAAAATACTTGATGAGTGCATTTAATTGTACTAAATCTATCTAAATATTCTTTTTCCATCATTGCCAATAATTGTCTGCCCCAAAATTTTTTTATTCCAAGACCGGCTCCGGTCACGCCTGTTTTTTTCATAACTCTGAAAAAATCATACAAAGTATCAAACGTCTCAACGAAACAATTTTCTTCTATCGATACATCATTAAAATATTTTTTCATTATATTGAAATAAAAATCTTTCTTTTTAAACCCGGAGGCGGTTATTTTGCTGTCATTTCCAAGCACACCTCCGATAACAGCGTCAAGTTCATAAAAAGTATCAGGACCATAACATGAAAAGAATATTTCACCATTGGAAGTAAGCATATTAACGTATCGATCAATAACATATTCAAAGTTTTCCATCCACTGGAACACGGAATTTGAAGTTACAAGATCAAACTTATTAGATGAATAATAACTTTCTCCGTCATCAAACACACAGTTTGTATTATTAGATAGTTTTTTATTTTTTGCCGCTTCAAGCATCTTTTCCGATATATCTATCGCCCAAATGTTAGATGATCGAAACTTTTCATCCAAAAGAGAGGTATAAAATCCGGTACCGCAACCTATCTCAAGGATATTTTCATTAGTATCCCGGACGATTTTGTTAATCAATATATCGGCACATTTCTTTTGAGTACCCGAAAAATCATCGTACAAAAATGCTGCCTGTGAAAAATTATGATTTATTTTATTTTTTTCCATAATTAAATTAGATACTTTAATGCCGGGCATAAAAATGTCAGATGCCCCGTATTTACAACCTCACAAAAACAATCATCCGAAAAATGTGTTCTCAACTTAAGAGAATCTTCTAATAGAACAACCTGATCCTTATCTCCGTATAAAAAAGTTATTTTATGTTCATGTTCTTTTAATTTTTCAATATTCAATGGGTTGTTTTTAAGATATTCAAGTTTTGATACAAGGTCATCTTCATTAGATTTTGCTATATATTCATCGATCAATTCCCTGCTCAAAGATTGTTTTTCATCATCCGTATGGCCTTTTAAACATTCACGATAAAAAGACTTCAGATAAGCATTTTTATTCCTCTTGATCATAAGTATTGTCTGGTCAATAAGCGACTGATTATATTTTTCTTTGACAGCACAAAATACAGCTTTTTTTATCTTCTCAGGAAATTTCACTAAAAAATCAGCAGCCAAAACTCCGCCAAAAGACCACCCTACCAAACATACTTCATAGTTCTGTATGGCGTCATATAAAACATCAAAAAAATCACATAAAGAAATGTTTTCCGGAACTAAGTAATTATAATCTAAGTTGAGACCTGAATATACCCTGTAATCTGTAGCCCATCCGGAAAGTAGAACAGCCACTTCAGATCTTCCTCTATCTATGTAGCGAAATTTAGTCATAGAAATCATCCCAAAAAATCAATTGTTTATATACAATCCTTTATAGCATTTACAAGATCCGAAATATTTTCCATAGAATGATCATAATTTAAGCTTATCCTTAATCTTGAAGTCCCGCCGGGCACAGTTGGAGGCCTGACAGCAGTAACCCAATGACCCTTACTCTTTAATTTTTCAGATATCTCTAGAGTTTTATGAGCATCTTTAAAAACTGTAGGAATAATTTGGCTCTCACCTAAAACATTTAATCCGATCGACTTTAAATTATTTCTTAAAAAAACAGATTTTTCTAAAAGATCTTTTCGTCTAACAGGTTCTTCTTTTATGATATCAAGAGATTTGATATCAGAGGCAATAACATGAAAAGGCAAAGATGTTGAATAAATATAACTTCTGCATGTATTGATCAAATATTTTTTAGTTATAATATCACAGGCTATATATGCACCAAATCCGCCCAATGCTTTACTGAATGTACCCATTATTATATCCCAAGATGCTGTATTGCCTTCCTCCTCGACAAGACCGGATCCATTTTTCCCGAATATGCCTGTAGCATGTGCCTCGTCAACCATACCGATAAGATCATACTTTTCTTTAATAAGTTCAAATTCGCTTAATTTTGCTCTATCACCGTCCATGCTGTATATGCTTTCTATCGCCAAAAGAGCTCTATCGTATTTTTTTCGATACTTATCAAGAATATATTCCAAATGAGCCGGATCATTATGATTAAATCTATACAGCTTGCATCCTGAAAGTAAACTTCCGTCTATAATGCTGGCATGAACTAACTTGTCACAAAAAACTGCGTCCCCCTTGCCGACCATTGCGCTTATGACTCCTACATTTGCTTGATATCCTGAATTAAACACCATAGCAGCTTCTTTGTTTTTAAAAGAGGCTGTTTTGATTTCCAATTCATTGTGAAGTAATCCTGTGCCAGTCATTAGACGTGAAGAAGCCGACGCATAAACATTCAGGCCTTTATCCCTTATAACGTTCAATAGCTCTGAATGATGAGCTAACCCTATATAATCATTTGATGAAAAATTGATATATTCTTTTCCGGCAACCGTGATCTTTCCGGGAGCATATTTTTCCACAACGGATAATGTTCTTAACAAGCCGTCATTTTCTCTGTTTTGTATAAAATCAATTATTTTTCTTTGCCCCATAATTCAAACACTTCATCCAGTAATTTATAATCATCCTTAACTTCTCTGCCTCTTATAGTAAGATATCCCCCGATCATCATCCCGCTTGCTCCTGCAAGATAGATAAGCGTGCCTGGATCTTTAATATTGAAATATTTACATATCTCGTTGATCTCAGTGTCATAACTAAGTTTAACATATTCTGAATCAAAATATTTTTCCCGGCCTGCAGCAATTTTTATTACTTTGGTCTTCAATATTAATTTAAAAATCGCTATAGTTTTTAAAATATCTTTAACAGATAAACTTTCTGCATATTGAAGCGGCGTACCTGCGATAGGAACAAGAATATTTATGGGAACCGCATTAACATGCATTTCGGACAACAAAATAGCCATATCAATGCGATCTTCCCACGTTTCGCCAAGACCTATAATGCCGCCGGAACAGACTTCAAGACCTGCTTTTTTTGCATTTTTAATAGTAAGTATTCTTTCACTAAAATCATGTGTTGTCACCATCTGGGCATAAAAACGAGGTGAGGTTTCAATGTTATGATGATATCTTTTTAGGCCGGATTTTTTCAGTAAAACAAAATCTGTATAAGGTAGCGCCCCTAAAGAAGCACAAATATCTATATCTGCGATTGATTTTATTTTTAAAATTGCATCACATATTATTTCAATTTCATCAGAGGTTAAAGAGTTACCGCTTGTTACTATCCCGAACCTTCTGGCCCCAATGCTGACAGCTTTATTAGCTTCTTCAACTATTTCATTTGCCGATAAGATCGGATATTTCAAAACAGAAGTTGAATGGTGACTTGATTGAGCGCAAAATTTACAGTTTTCAGAACATGTTCCTGATTTTGCATTCACTATACTGCAAAGATCGATGTCTTCACGTTTAGTTTCTCTTCTTAGTTCATCAACAAGACGAAAAATATCGATTAAAGGCAAGTTGACTAAATTTATATAATCAATCTTCTCCATTGTAAACTTCCATTTTTATTTGGTTGACGATCAAAACAAAAAAATACTTTAATTTAAAAAAGCACTCAGCAATTGCCTGTGAGTTTTTATCGGTATTTCAGGCATTTTATTTTTAGAAAAATATTTTGCGTCAATTGCATCATCGCCAGGCACAACATCATGATCTATCGGACATATTTCAAATCCAATAATAAGAACTGCACCGTACATATCACTATCATGAAGTACAACATCAACTTTCTTTTTTACTATTCCTGAAATATTTGTTTCTTCCTTAAGTTCCCGTAATGCCCCATTTTCTAGTGTCTCATCGATCTCGATAAATCCGCCGGGAAGAGCCCAAGCATTTTTATACGGCTCTTTTTTTCTTTTTATAAGCAATATCTCGTCACGGTCATTAACCACTAAGGCGGCAGTAGCCGGCAATGGATTTTTATAATGAACCCATGAACAGGTTTTGCAATAAGATCTCTCCCGTCCATCAATTTCTTTTTTATTAAGTTCACTCCCGCAAACCGGGCAATATTTATATTTAACCATAATTCCTGCTAATCTTTAAACACAGCTCCTGTCGAAGCGGATGTTACCATTTTTGCATATCGATACAAACAACCAGTTTTTATTTTATAATCAGGTTGAATCCATTTTGAAAGTCTCTTTTTAATTATTTCCGGATCAATATCAAGATCCAGTTTTCTATTTGGTATATCTATCTTTATTATGTCGCCTTCTTCAACGATAGCTATCGGGCCTCCTTCCTGCGCTTCAGGAGATACATGGCCGATCGATGCGCCTCTTGTCCCGCCTGAAAAACGGCCGTCTGTGATCAACGCTACGTCTTTGTCCAAGCCTTCTCCGGCTATTGCGGCCGTGGGACTAAGCATTTCTCTCATTCCTGGTCCGCCTTTAGGTCCTTCATATTTGATTACAATTACATCACCTTTTTTGATCTTACCTGTCATGATCGCTTTCATTGCGTCTTCTTCAGATGTAAAAACTCTTGCAGGACCTTGATGAGTCAACATTGCAGGATCAACGGCTGATTTTTTTACAACAGCTCCGTCCGGTGCCAATGATCCAAAAAGTATAGCAAGTCCTCCGTC
>JADGBB010000022.1 GCA_015231715.1 Candidatus Omnitrophota bacterium | reverse complement strand
CGTACAAAATCTAATTTGTATTATAAAACACAAAAAATAAATACACAAGGGTGTAGCTTCGCCTTGTGTGTTCTTTTCCAAAATTAATAGCTTGAACGGCTTTGTTCTTTTTCGTTCGACGGTCGTTCGTCGTTCGGATGCTTGTCGGGTTTTTTATTTTCTTGATCCGGGTTTTTCTATTGGCTTCCCTTCTTTGCAGAGGGGGCAATCTGCCGGGTCAAAAGTTGGAACATTTACTTTTAAGAGGCTTTCTACTCGTATCCCTCCAAATTCACATTTACCGCCTGATCTGTCAACTAAACTAACCACCCCTACCGGAGCTACTCCGTTTTCAGCCAGCAGCGATATAACTTCTTTTACCGATTTCCCAGTTGTTAAAACATCTTCTGCAATTACAATTCTATCTTCTTTAGATACGCTAAAACCTCTTCTCAAAGCCATTTTCCCTTCATCGTTTCGTTCGGAAAAGATCGATCTTACTCCAACTGAACGGGCCATTTCATAAGCAAAAACAACTCCACCCATTGCAGGTCCCAATATAACTGTTGGGTTTAGATCTTTTATCTTAACAGCTAGCGCCTCGCATAAAGGAGCTGCCGTTTTAGGGTCCTGTAGAACCAGCGCACACTGCAGATAAGAATCCGAATGCAGCCCGCTAGAAAGTTTAAAATGTCCTTTCTTGTATGCTTCTGTTTTAGTGAAAATATTCATCACTTCTTCATTTGTCATTTATCACCATTGGTACTAGTTTTACAGTTTTTTCAAATTCTTTTAAAATTATTTGTTTTAATATAAACCTATTCGTCTATTTCTTCAAGGATTTTTTTTGTTGCTTCGCGGGGATCATCGGCTGCAATAATTGGCCTGCCGATAACTATGTAGTCTGATCCGTCTTGAAATGCTTGTTTAGGCGTAACTATACGGGATTGATCTCCTTTTGCCGACCATAATGGTCTAATTCCGGGAGTTACTACAATAAAATCTTTTCCGCATAGTTCTTTTATCATTTTTGTTTCTTGTGCCGAGGCAACCACTCCGTCCATCCCGTTCTTTTTTGCTAATATTGCTAAATTGGCTACGGCTTCTTCCATATCGTCGGTCATCCCTATACTTTTTAATGCATCCCTATTCATGCTTGTTAGTATGGTCACTCCTAAAAGTATTGGTTTTTGGCAACCTGCCGATACAGCTTCATTAACGGCCTCTTTTGCTTGTGAAAGCATTTCCGCTCCGCCTAAACAATGAAAGTTCATCATGAAGACATTTTTTCTTGTTGCTATAGATGCGGCATTCTTTACGGTGTTAGGGATGTCGTGGAATTTCAGATCAAGAAAAACCTTTTTGTTTTTTTGTTCCAGAACCGCAAGGATCTCTTCACCAAAACTTAAGTACGGGGCCAATCCAATTTTAAAAATATCAATCTCATCTGACAAAAGATCTATCATTTCAAAACATTTATTTTTGTCCAGTATGTCCAGTGCCACAATTATCTTACTTCTCATCTTCTCATTCCTCCTACATTAAAACTTATTCTACCTTCTTGAGGTAAGAAAATTTTTTGGGTGACATGGTGGAAACTTTGTGTGTTTTGTAAAAACACACAAAGTTGGAACGATGGCAGGACCCGAAAAATTTTCTTGCCTCTTCTAGTCTCCCTCTCTCAAAATCATATATTTTGTGCTGCTCCAACAAGTGTCTTTATATTCTTTTCTTTGTTTCCTTTCAAATATTCTTCTATCCCTTCAAGCACATTTATTGTTGCTGTGGGGTTTATGAAGTTGGCGGTGCCTACTTGGATTGATGTTGCGCCGGCTAGGATGAATTCTAGGGCGTCGGGACCTGTCATTATTCCGCCCATTCCTATTATTGGGATCTTTATTGTTTTGTATGTATCCCATACTGCTCTTACGGCCATTGGTCTTATTGCGGGGCCTGATAATCCGCCTTGGATGTTTCCTAGAAAAGGTTTCTTTTTGTTTATGTCTATTTTCATTCCTAGGTATGTGTTCACAAGGCTAACGGCATCACTTCCGCCTTGTTCTGCTGCTTGGGCTATTGCTGATATGTCTGTCACATTCGGTGTTAGTTTGCTTATTAGTAAACATTTTTCTTTTGTTTTTTTCTTTATGCTTTTTACTATTGTTTTTACGGTATCTGCATCTTGGGAAAAAAGTCTTGTTTTTGTTCCTTTGTGCTGAACATTAGGGCATGACAGATTTATCTCTATTGCGTCCGGTATATAATTTTTTAATAATTCCAAAACACATTCTTCTAGTTCGGTTTGTGTTGAGCCTGCAACACTTATAACAATCCTTGTTTTAACTTTTTTTAAAAATGGAGCGGTTTCGTTAATAAAACCCTTCAGGCCTTTGTTTTCAAGGCCTATAGCGTTTAGCATTCCTGATGGAGTTTCTACTATTCTTGGAGTTGGGTTGCCGACCCTTTCGTTTAGCGTGATTGTTTTTGTTACTATTGCGCCTAGTTTGTTTATGTCGAAAAAGTCTGTGAAATCTTCTCCGTGGCCGAAGGTGCCTGAAGCTGGCCAAACGGGGTTCTTAAAGGTTACTCCGGCAATATTTATTTTTAAATTCATTTATAAGTCCTTTAGCTCGCTACGAAAAATTTGTAGGTCCTGCCATCGTTCCAACTTTGTGTGTTTTTGCAAAACACACAAAGTTTACACCATGTCACCCACAAATTTTTTAGCGCTCTTCATCTTTTAAAAAACGCACTTCCTTCTTTAATAAATATCTTCCGCGTTGAATACTGGGCCGTCTTTGCAGACTAGTTTTATTCCTTGTTTTGTTTTTATTGCACAGCCTTTGCAGGCGCCTATTCCGCAGGCCATGTATTCTTCTACTGATATTTGTGTTTGTATGTTGTGCGCCTTGGCTGTTTTGCTTACGTTTTCCAGCATTTTCCCCGGGCCGCAGGCGTATATAATTGTTTCGGTTCCATTGTTTTTTTTGTTTGCTAGGATTTCTTTTAGCAGATCTACTGCTGTTCCTTTTTTTCCTATGGATCCGTCGTCTGTTGATATGTATACATCTGTTTCTTTTCCGGCTAACGGCAGGCAACAGCTTATGTGGTCTTTGCCGCTTGCTCCCATTAGAAAAGTTGTTTTTATTCTTTTTTTCTTCAGCTCATTCGCTAAAAATGATAAAGGAGGGAAACCGCAGCCTCCTGCTACTAGTATTGCATGCGAGTTTTTGGTTTTTTCCCGGATGTTAAATCCGTTGCCGATCGGGCCTAAAATATTTATTGTTTCATTTTTTTTCTTTTTTGAAAGGATCGTTGTTCCTTCTCCTACAACTTTATACATAAGGCTTAATCCGTTTTTTTCACAGTTGTAAATTCCTAATGGTATTCGAAGTAAGGGGTCGCTTCCGCTGTCTGTTAGTTTTATGTTAACGAATTGCCCGGGCTTAGCCTCTTTGCAGATCTTTGTTTCTTCGATCTTCATTATAAAAAGGTTCGGGGATATTTCTATATTCTCTTTTATTGTTCCCGTAACTATTTGTTTTTTAGTTCCCATAAACTATTTTCCCATTGGCGATAACCGTTACTACTTTTGATGTCATTTTAGCTCCGATGAAAGGAGAGTTACTGGATTTGGATTCTATTTCTTCTTTTGTATACACCCATTCTGCTGTCGGGTCAATTATAGTTATGTCGGCTTTTGTTCCTTCTAGTAAGGTTCCTTCTTCTTCCAATCCAAGGATCTGCTTTGGATTTAATGTCAATTTCTCTATTAGGCCGTACCATTCGAGATAGCCTGTTGCAATAAGGCTTCTAACACACAATGGCAGTGCTGTCTCTAGCCCTATCATTCCAAAAGGAGCGTTGTCAAATTCCTGTTCTTTTTCATTTTCCATGTGCGGCGCGTGGTCAGTAGCTATTACATCAATGGTTCCGTCTTTTATTCCTTTTCTTAAAGCATCTCTGTCTTCTTTGCTTCTTAACGGCGGGTTTACTTTTTTATTGGTGTCATAGTTTTTCAGTGATTCATCTGTAAGCGTTAAGTGATGCGGAGTTGTTTCGGCTGTAACTTTAATTTTATTTTTTTTCGCTTTTCTTATCGCTTCGACACTTTCCTTTGCTGAGACATGAGCTATGTGCAATCTCGCCCCGGTCAAGGCCGCTAGCTCTATGTCCCTTTCCACCATAATGCTTTCAGACAATGACGGGATTGGCTTTAACCCTAACACTGTCGAATAATATCCTTCATGCATAACCCCGTTTGCTACAAGTGACTCAACTTCCGCATGAGAAATAACCAAAAGGTCTAACATTCTCGCGTATTCCATTGCCTTTCTCATAAGCTCTGCGTTTTCCACGCTTGAGCCGTCGTCACTTACTGCTTTTGCTCCGGCCTCTTTTAAATCTGACATCTCGGAGATCTCTTTACCTTTTCTTTCTTTAGTGATCGTACCGACCGGATAAACATTAGCGCTTTTTAATTCTTCTGCTCGTGAGATAACATACTTAACGCCTGACGCCGTATCGCAGGCGGGCTGTGTGTTCGGCATTGCGCAAACCGTTGTAAATCCGCCTTTTACGGCTGCCCTCAATCCTGTTTCAATTGTTTCTTTGTCTTCTCGTCCGGGCTCTCTTAAGTGTGTGTGCATATCAATGAATCCGGGTGTAACATATTTACCCTTTGCATCAATAACTTTGGCTTTGTCATCAGTAATTGAAGCGGCAATTTTAATGATCTTCCCGCTTTCAATTAAAATATCTTTTTTCACAAGATCCATTTTTTGTGACGGATCAATAATCTCACCATTCTTAATAAGTATCTTCATCGGTTTCCTTTATTTTATTTTTCTATTCCTTTAGTCAAAAGGGGTAAAAAATTTTGGGTGACATGGTGGAAACTTTGTGTGTTTTGCAAAAACACACAAAGTTGGAACGATGGCAGGACCCGAAATTTTTTATCCCTTCGCTTCTCACTAGTTTTTAAGACGTTCTTCATCCGGTTCTTTCTTTATATGTGCTTAGTAAAAACATTACTGCCATTCTGATTGCTACTCCGTTCGTTACCTGGTCAAGGATAACAGATTGTGTGCTGTCTGCGGCATCTTGGCTGAGTTCTACGCCCCTATTTATAGGGCCCGGGTGCATTATTATTAGATCTTTCTTGGCATATTTTTTTATTCGTTCTTTTGTTATTCCGAACATTTTTATATATTCTCTTGTTGAAGGGAAGCATGGCGCTTCCTGTCTTTCAAGCTGTATTCTTAGAACGTTTACTACATCGTTTTCTGCCATTGCTTTATTTACATCGTATTCTACTTTCACTCCCATTTCTTCTATTTTAACGGGTATCATTGTGCTGGGACCGCAAACAGTTACCTCAGCTCCCAATTTTTTTAATGCCCATATATTGCTTTTCGCAACTCTGGAATGGGCTATGTCGCCAATGATGCATACTTTTAATTTTGCTATGTCGCCCTTTTTTTCTCTTATCGTATAAACATCCAATAGAGCTTGAGTCGGGTGTTCATGGGCTCCGTCGCCTGCATTGATTATTGAGGACTTTACATGGTCTGCTAAAAAATGTGATGCTCCTGCACACGAGTGCCTCATTACAATCATGTCGATATTCATTGCTTCTATGTTTTTTGCCGCATCTTTTAAGCTCTCTCCTTTAATAAAGCTAGACGCTGTCGTTGCTAAATTTACTGTGTCAGCGCTTAAGCGTTTGGCCGCTAATTCAAATGATGTGCGGGTTCTAGTCGACGGCTCACAAAAAAGATTAAAAATAGTTTTTCCTCTTAATGTCGGTACTTTTGGGATAGGCCTTTTAATAACCTCTTTGAATCCTATTGCAGTATCTAGGATCATCGTTATTTCATCTTGAGTTAGGTCTTCAATCCCCAACAAATGTTTTTTTGTCCATTTTATTTTATTATTTTTCTTTTTCATTTGGCAGTATCACAACCTCCTCTATCCCGTCTTGCTCTTTGAGTCTTACTTCGACTCTTTCTTTTTTTGCGGTCGGAACATTTTTTCCGACATAATCGGGTCTTATCGGCAGTTCTCTGTGGCCTCTATCTATCAGCACTGCTAGCTGTATGCATGCGGGCCTCCCGAAATCTATGAGTTCATCCAAAGCGCATCTTACTGTTCTTCCTGAAAATAGAACATCATCAACTAAAATTACTTTTTTGTCTGTTATGTCAAAATCTATTTCTGTTCCGTGCACAACAGGCTGTTCGGCAATTTCTGTCAAGTCGTCTCTGTAAAGAGTTATATCAATTGCCCCTATCGGAATTGTTATTTTTTCTATCGTTTTTAATTCAGCTGCTATTCTTTCTGCCAGAAAAGCTCCTCTTGTTTTAATCCCGATTATGACGACTTTTTCAAGTCCGGGATTTTTTTCGGCTATTTCATGAGCCATTCGTTTTAACGTTCTTTTTATTCCGTCTTTATCTAATGATAGTGATTTCACTTTATCTCTCCTTTCTATTGTCTTTAATTGCTAGACAAGGGCAAAAAAAAGACCTTCTTGTTCGAGTTACAAGAAGGTCTTTTCAATAATTTTCATTTTTTTCTCCTTTTTCAGCCTCTCAGGACCAAGTTAAAAGGTTAATATCTTGTTACATTATATGTGTTTACATCAATATGTCAAGAATAATAGGATTTTCTGGTTTTCCTGATATTTTATTTCTATATTTCATTGTTGTTAGGCATAATTAGCCCTAATAATCTTTGAAGATCATCGTTTGAATAATATTGTATTTCTATTCTTCCTCTTTTTTGTCCGGAATGAATTGTTACTTTTGTCCCCAATGTATGCTGCAATTCCTCTTCAATCCTCTGAACTTCCGGATCAATATCTTTTTTATGTTTTGTTTTTACTTCACACTTGCTTTTAATGATCTGTTCCAGCTGTCTAACCGAAAACCCCTGTTCTGCAACGGTATTAGCGATACTCAATTTTTTTTGGTCACTTGGAATAGACAATATGACTTTAGCATGACCGACAGAAAGCTTCCCGTCTTTAACCATTGTAATTATTTCAGCCGGCAGGTTCAACAGTCTCAAGCTATTAGAGATAGTTGTTTTATCTTTTCCTACAAATTGTCCGATTTTGTCTAAAGTGTATTTATGGTCATTGACCAGTTCTTCATATGCTCTTGCTTCTTCTATAGGATTAAAATCTTCTCTTTGAATGTTTTCAATTAATGCCAGTTCAAGGCTAGAAACATCATCAATGTCTTTTTTTATTATCGCCGGTATTTCTTCCATTTTTAGGCTTTTTGCGGCTCGCCACCTTCTTTCACCGGCTATTAATTCATATTGATCCTCGACTTTTCTAACAAGTACAGGCTGTATTATCCCTTTTTCTCTTATAGATTGCTTTAATTCCTCTAGTTTGTCTTCCAAAAAGTCTGTTCTTGGTTGCAATTTGTTGGGCTTAATGTCTATTACCCTAATCATGCTTAGTTTTTCTTTCCCGTCAGTTTTATCATTTGGTATTAAGGCGCCAATTCCCTTACCTAACTTTTTTGCCATTGTCATCCTCCGCTTCTATAAGTTTTTTATTCACAAGGCTTTATGCTTGAGATTAAAGTTTTCATTTTTGTTTTCTTAACAGCTCTTCGGTCAATTCATTGTATCTTATCGCTCCCAAAGAAGCTTGATCATATGTTGCTATTGGTTGGCCGAACCCTGGTGCTTCGGTTAGTTTTATTGCTCTTGGAATTACTGTTTCATAAGCTTTATCTTTAAAATGACTCCGTACTTCGGAAATAACTTCTTTTGTTAAGTTAGTCCTGAAATCTGCCATTGTAAAAAGAATTCCTTCAATATCTAAAGAATTATTCAAATTATCCCGAATCAAATTAATTGTGCTAATCAGTTGTGATAATCCTTCCAAAGCATAATATTCACATTGAACAGGAACAATAACACTATTTACCATAGCTAAAGCATTTAATGTCAATAAACCTAAAGATGGGGGACAATCCACTATGATAAAATCATATTGTTCCTTCATAGAGCTTATTGCCTTTTTAAGCCTATATTCTCTTCCCATAGCGCTGACTAGTTCTACTTCAGCGCCTGCTAGGCCAATCTCTGACGGCAAGACATAGAGGTTTTCTATTTTAGTTTTAAGAATTGCTTCTTTAATATCAATATGTTCGTGAAGCACATCATACACACTGTTTTCTACACTTTCTTTTTCTATTCCAACACCGCTTGTTGCATTTCACTGAGGATCCATATCTATCAATAACGTTTTCTTGCCTTTTATGGCTAGATATGCTGAAAGATTGATAGCAGTAGTTGTTTTTGCAACTCCGCCTTTTTGATTACATATGGCTATCTTCTTCATAGTGTATGAATATAACATAAGCGCTTTTGCTCGTCAACAAGTTTCCACGTGGAAACTTGTTGTTGTTGGTTGCTTGTTGTTGTTTTGACGTATTTATGAGGTTCTGTTCGTGGCAAAAAATCTAGGGTTAGTTGGGCTGCGGTCCTTCGTCGCTTTGCTCCTTAGGATGATGGTTGCTTTGATCTTCAGGAGGACGGATGTGATTGGGGGTTGAGGTAAAGGGTCTTGATGGTTTCCACGTGGAAACTTGTTGTTGCTGGTTGATTGTTGTTTTTTTGATTAAAATAACCTTAAATGGTAGTTTTGGGGTATCTTTTCCACAGGTTGTGCACAAATAGGGGATAAGTATTTAGATTTGCTTCTTTTTTACGCGAATTTTGGCTTGTTCTGATCCGTTCATGCCGAACAAGCCTCTTTTTTCTTCTTTGACAACGTGAATATCAAGCTGATCTTTATCAGCATGAAAAAGTGATATAGCTTTTTTAATAGCCTCAGAGATAGTTTTTGCTTCGATCTCAATGGTTTTGTTATTATCTATACCATTTTCTTTAATTGGCTGTTTTTTTAAGATATATTTGCTCCAGCGTCATAAGTGTAGTATTTGTGAGCCAATAGAGCACAAGCCCTGATGGCATGCTATAAAACAAAAATCCAAAAAAGACAGGCATTATGGTCATCATCATTTTTTGCTGTTGGGCTTGTTCGTCCGATGTTGCCCCGACTTGCTGGGCTCCCTGTATTTTTTGTTGAAAAAACATCATTACAACCATGAGTAATGGTAAAACATTAATGCTGTTACCTATAAAAGGGAGAGTCATTGGTATATGTACGGCTTCGGGTCCTGACAAGTCTTTTATCCATAAAAATGATGCTCCCTTAAGTTCAACCGCTTTTATAAGACCTTGATACAAGGCAATAAAGATTGGTATTTGCAATAACATTGGCAAGCATCCGCCGAATGGATTTACATTATATTTCTTATATAATTCCATCATTTCTTTGTTTAATTTTTGAGGATTGTCCTTGTGTAGTTTCTTAAGTTTTTCCATATGAGGCTGAAGAGTTTTCATTTTATTTAATGACGTAAAACTTTTCTTTGTCAAAGGGAAGGATATAACGTTTACAACAAAAGTAAGAAGAAGAATCGCAACTCCCCAATTATTGGTAACCTTATGAAAAAACCTTAACATTTTAACCAACCCTATGCTTATCGGACTGAATATTCCGTAGTTGACAACTTTTTCAAACCCATAGCCATATTCTTTTAATTCGTTATCAACTGTAGGTCCAAAATACATAAAAAGTTCATTTGAAACGCTCTCTGAAGGGGCTAGCCCTGCTTCGAATCCGTTGAAAACTATTTTTTGTCCCTCTTTGCCGTCTCCTGTTAACGTTATTCCCTTTTCTGCGTCAAATGGCTTCACTATTACTGAGTAATACCTATTTGAAATTGCAGCAAAATTGACAGGTTCGGTTACTTTAAAATCTCCCTTAACCTTTGTCTTGCGGATCAAAGAATCATCTGTCAATGAAATTGCCGCTTCTAAAAAACTTCTTCCTTTAATAAAGCCTATTTCTTTCATTTCTGCTGGTCCTACTATATCATATTTAAGATTAATTATATTTTCTGTTGTGTTGCTAATCCTCAGATTAAGAACAACCTGATTTTTTCTTTCATCAAAAACATATTTTTTTTCTATTTTTAATCCTTCCGGTGTTTTTGTAGTAAAAAGAATATAATTTCCTTGTTTTTCAACTGAATAAATGCTTGTATCGATCGTTCCATATTTTATTCCTTCAATCCCAAAAATAGCTTCATTTTGGATACTTGCTTTAGTTAGCTCTTCAACTTGCCCGTTTGTTATCACTAGAATCTCTTTAATTGAAGCTCCGACGTTTGAAAAAACAACTTTATACTTTTCTGCTTCAAAAAAAGTTTCTTCTCCCTGAAAAACGCTTAGTTCGCTTTTTTGGGTGGAGACTGGCGCTTGTTCTTTTTCTATGGCTTGCTGAGTGCTTTCAGATATTATTTGTTGGGGCATTTCCTGTGTTTCTTGTACAGGTTTTTTTATAATATTGTTGTTAAAAAACAAAAGTATTGCCAAAGATAAAACTGTCGCTATTAGTAGTCTTTTTTCCATTTTTTCCTTCTTTTTAAACCGGGTCGTATCCGCCTTTTGAAAAAGGGTGACACCTAAGCACCCTTTTCATTGCCTTAAACCCACCTTTAGTTATCCCTTGCCTTTCAATTGCCTCTATTGCATAGGCTGAACAGCTTGGGTAGAACCTACAAGTCCCTATAAATAAAGGACTTATGTTTCTTTTGTAAAATTTGAGACTCGATATTATTAGCTTTTTCATTTTGTGATCAAAGCCGCTTTATCCAGCAAGATATCTATGTCTTCTCTTGTGGTTTTTGCTATTTCTTTCTTTTTTATCTTTTTAACATCAGTTATCAGTAAAAAAACCGCTTTTTTTCTTTTCTTTAGTTTGTCTGCTTGTTTCCTGACATGCTATTTTATTATCCTTTTTAAATAGTTTCTCTGTGTAGCGTTTTTTGATAATTTTTTCCTTGTTACTATTCCTAGGTCAAATGTTTCTGTTTGGTGGCTATCTAGGTAAAACAATGAAAATAGGTTCCCTTTTATTTTTTTCCCACGGGAAAATACTTCCTTAAATTCTGCTGTTTTACGTACACTTTTTATGTAGTTACTCACGCGGAAAGAACTTTGCGCCCTTTGTTTCGTCTTCTTCTAAGAATTTCCTGCCCGGACTTGGTTTCGTTCCTTTTCATAAAACCATGCTTGCGAGTTCTTTTTGTATTAGATTTATTTCTAAGATTCTTTTTCACGAGAATACTCCTTTTTTATAATAATAGAACCCAACGATTATAACACAAGTCATTTTTAAGTCAAGCGGTTTTTAGGCATCTGTCAAGCCAATGTTAAAGTGTCCGGTTTTTACCAAAGTTAAAATGTCTTCTTTTTTTGTTGATATTAATGAACTAGTAGTAGTAGCTTTTCTTTCTTTTTTGCTTCTTTTTTCTTTCTTTGTGAATAACTTAAATTCTGTGGATAACCTCTATCTATCCACTTCGTCCAAGGATGTCCCTCTGCCGGCATATGTGCCTTCGTTTTATATTCCTTCTTCACCTCAGCTTGCTCTTTTTTAGGTAGCTGAGCTATCCTTTTGCTCTTTAGCAATTTGCCTTTGTAACTTATGTGAATCTTCCCAGAGATCCGTTCTTCAACTGTTACTTTCTTGGCATTTGTCCGGACCAATACCTGATAGAACTTGTTTTTATATGATACAGTGTAGTCGTTCCTTAAGACCCTTTGTTCCTTGATGCATAGAATGGCGTCAAGTTTCATGTCTTCCGGCACTGCTCTGTGTAAATCCAGTGCTTTTTCTGCTTCTACTCCGAATCTCTTATTGTATTTGGGTAAGTATTCCTCTAAAAATTCATTGCCTTCTTTTATCGAACTTATACCCGCTAACCTCATCTCTTTTATGAGCCTATCTTGAAATGTCTTGAACAACCTTTCAATCCTGCCTTTTGCCGGTGCTGAATTCGCATGAATAAACTCTACTCCCAGCTCCTCTACAGCTCTTTCAAATTGGCTAAGCGCATTCCTATCGGCTAGCTCATCTTCTATTGTCTGTTTTTTTGTGCTCTTGTATGTAGGATGCTTATCCATGTATATACTTTGCGGTATGCCATACTTCTTTATGTATCTCTTAAAACTATCCATCGCGGGAATTGTGCCTTCATACTCGTAAAACCTCCCATATGTGCGTCCTGTAGCATCATCTATGTATCCCATCAAAACGCATTTATCCCCCCGATCTTCAAACCACTCATGATGTGATCCGTCCGCTTGCACCATCTCTCCATAATGTGCCTTTCTTTCTCTCCAGTTGCGATGCTTTCTTCCTTTTCTTCTCTTTTTCCAATCGCCACTCTCTATTAACCATAACCTCAACGTTTCATCGCTTATTTTTATCTCATCTATCTCTAAAAGCTTCTCACTCGCTAATGTCGGTCCAAAATCCCAGTATTTATCTCGATATATCTGTATTGTCTTTTCTTTTTGTCCTTTCAATCTATCATTATGCGTAGGCATCCCTCTCGATCTGTGGATTATTCCCTTGTTCCCCTCTACTTGTACCCGTTTCTGCTTCCTTCTTAATTGCCTTACACTTAAGCCCGCTATCTTTCCCGCGGTTTTTTGCTTTATTCTCTTCTCCAATACTTCGCGAATTATGTGCAGCTGTTTTAATTCTTTTTGCTTCATTGTTATCATGTCCTTTCCCATCATATTGTCCTCCTTTTGGAGTTACAATTATAACAGGGTTACCGGACATTTTAACTTTGGTAAAAGAGGACATTATCACATTGGTGTTACAGCGGTTTTTAGGCATCGTACTTTAGTTTCTTTTTTAATGTATTTATTTCTCTCTTTCCTCTGTTCTTTTTAGAGATCTTTTTTCTTTGCCTCGAGGCACTGTTCCCGTTTTTTTGTTTATTGTCTTTCTCCGCACTCCAAGCCCTTTTCTTTGCTTTATTTTTCTTGCATATCCCCCGGCTTATGTATATAATAAAAACTTCTTAAAAATGCAACTGGGCACATGCCCGGAGCAAAGTGGAAAGGGCCACTGAATTGAGCTGATTTGTTTGTGGATAAGTTGTTGATATCCTAGCTATTTGCCTTTAAAAACTATATGGATTCTGTCTGGAATAAAACCTTAAAGATATTAAAAGAGAAAGTAACGGATCAAACCTATAACAATTGGTTTGCGCCAATAAAAGAAGCTTCTTTGTCTGAAACTACTATTACTTTGTCTGTCCCTAATGATTTTTTCCTTAATTGGATTCGTGACAATTATATAGAGATGATTAAGTCCTCTATTTTAATGGCCAGTAATAAAGAATTTATTGTTGAATTCGCCTTGGATGATATTTCTATTCCCAGCCTAGCAGAACAAGACAACCCGGATCAAAAAAAAACAGAATCTTTTTCCTGGTTGAAAAATATGTTTACTACTCCAACCAAAACCATGCCGGAAAGTTCTTATCAAAAAATAGGTCTTAATAAAAGCTATACTTTTGATGATTTTGTTGTTGGCCCCGGGAACAGATTTGCGCATGCTGCCGCTTTAGCTATTAGTGAAAATCCGGCAAAAACATACAATCCTTTCTTTCTGTACGGCGGGGTTGGTCTTGGAAAAACTCATTTACTTCAAGCTATCGGACATTATGTCATGGAGCATCACCCTAAAAAGAAAATGCTTTTTATTTCTTCCGAAGAGTTTACAAATCAATTGATACAGTCTATAAGAACACGCTCGACTGAACAGTTTCGTCTTATGTATAGAAATATAGACGTTCTTTTGATCGACGATATACAGTTTATTGCCGGCAAAGATGCTACACAAGAAGAATTTTTTCACACATTTAACAAGCTGTATGATTCCCATAAACAAATTATTTTAACAAGCGACAGGCCGCCGAAAGAAATAGCTTCTCTTGAAGAGCGTCTTATCACTCGCTTTTCTTGGGGTTTGGTTGCCGACGTGCAGGCTCCTGACTTTGAAACCCGTATGGCTATTCTGGCAAAAAAAAGCGAACATGCTGAAGTTCCTGTTCCTCAAGAGGTTTTATCCTTTTTAGCTGAAAAAATTAAAACAAACATACGAGAACTTGAGGGCGCATTAATTAGGGTTGTGGCACAATCAAAACTTACAGGTTGTCCATTAAGCCGTGCTATGACCGAAACCATTTTAAAAGGAATGATAACAGAAGAAGAAAAGAAAATAACCATTCCTCTTATACAGCAGGTGGTTTCTGATTATTTTGGTCTTTCTATTCTGGAATTAAAATCAAAAAAAAGAACACAGTCTATTGCTTTTCCACGTCAAATTGCAATGTATCTTTCTCGGACTTTAACCGATGCTTCTTTCCCTTATATAGGAGAGCAGTTTGGGGGAAAGGACCATACCACTGTCCTTCATGGTTGCGAGAAAATAAAGAAAGAAATTTTGTCTGTGGAAAAGACGAGAAAACTTGTTGATCTTCTTTTGATAAAAGTGAATAATTAACGGGTTTTTTTTTGGTTTTGTTTGTTATCCTATTTTTGTGTTGATATCTTTTTTTTAAACAATTGGTTTTAGGCTGTTTATTAATGAGTTGTAAACAGGTTTGTTTTTTGATATCTTATTGATTTTAAATACGTTGTTAGGTTATCCACAAAAATTTGTGCCGCCTAATACGAAGACTACGACTATTTTTCTATATCATAACATACTTATAACAGAATTATTTTAGGAGGGATGTATGGAGTTCACAATTCAAAGAGAAGCGTTACTTAATGGAATACAGATAGTACAAAATGCAATAACACAGAAAAGCAGTTTACCTATTCTTTCAAACATTTTAATGGAAGTGTCTCCGACAAGCGTCACTCTGATTGCAACAGACCTAGATATGGGAATATCAGCCAGGGTTCCTTTAGTTTCAGGAGATGTTGGGGCAATAACAATTCCGGCAAAGAAATTTTTTGACATTATTAAGTCTCTTCAAGAAAACAGTGATGTAAATATCGCTATAAAGAAAAATAACTCGATATCTATAAGAGCCGGAAAAGCTATGTTTAAAATAATAGGCCTTCCAAAAGAAGATTTTCCGGAACTCCCGATGTTTGAAGATAAAGATTCGATCATGGTGGAGCAAAAAGACTTAAAAAATATGATAACAGCAGTAGATTTTTCAAGCAGCAAAGACGATGCGAGACATATTTTAACGGGTGTTCTTTTTGTAATAAAAGAAGATGAGCTCACTATGGTTACAACAGACGGAAGAAGAATGTCTTTAGTAACAAAAAAAATGAGCAAAAAAACCTTAGTAGATAAAAAAATGGTAATACCTACAAAAACAATACAAGAAGTAAAAAGATTATTAAAAGACGAAGGAGAAGCAAAGCTTCAATTTAATGACAATCAAATAATATTTAATTTGTCTAACTGTTTTATCATATCAAGATTAATAGAAGGAGAGTATCCGGACTATGAAAAAGTAATACCGGCAAAAATAGAGAACACTATAAAAGTGGATAAAAACGAATTTTTAGATGCGCTGAAAAGAGTAAGCATATTAACAGACCAAGATTCACAAGCGATAAAAATAAATATTCAAAATAAAAAAATAACCATTTCTAAAAACAAACCATACCTGGAAAAAGCTAGAGAAGAAGTAAATGCTGACTATAAAGGAGAAACAGAAATAGAAATAGGGTTTAATCCTAAATATCTGATTGATGTATTAAAAAACATAGAAATGGAAAACATAGAAATGGAGATAAATGGATACAATAAACCCGGAGTTATAAGAAAAGAAAAAGAAGCCGTATATGTAGTTTTACCGATGCAGATAGCATCATAAATATGAATAGAAAACCGGAACATATAGATAGTATCGTAGGGGACATACTACGAGAAATAGAGAACAGAAAAATAAAAAGAGCAAACGCAGTCGGGGAAGCCTGGAGAAAAGCGGTAAACGAAAAAATATGTGAACACGCGCAGCCGGTCAGCATGAAAAAAGGAGTGATGATGATAATCACCGAAAACTCAAACTGGCTGTACGAGATAACGATGCAAAAAAGAGAAATAATAAAAAAATTCAATGAAACATATACGGGAAGACAAAAACTAAAAGAGATAAGAGTAAGAGTCGGAGAGATAACGTAGGTAAGAAAAAAAGGAAAGGGAAAAATGAGTGCAGAAGAAATAAAAAAAGATAAAAAATATGACGCGACAACAATACAGGTCCTTGAAGGAATGGAAGCCGTAAGAAAAAGACCCGCGATGTATATAGGGGATACGGGAAAAAGAGGACTTCATCATTTAGTATATGAAGTTGTTGATAATTCCATAGACGAAGTTATGGGAGGGTATTGCGATAAGATCGCTGTAATTATACATGTCGATGAATCAATAACTATTATTGATAACGGAAGAGGAATACCGGTCGAGATGCATAAAAAAATGAAAAAACCGGCTCTCGAAGTTGTTTTGACAACACTACATGCCGGAGGAAAATTTGATAACAATGCATACAAGGTATCAGGAGGACTTCACGGTGTTGGTGTAAGTTGTGTTAACGCATTGTCCGAATGGCTGGAGGTAGAAGTAAAAAGGGATGGTTTTATTTATCACCAGCAGTATAAAAGAGGAGTAGTAAACAGCGAGCTAAAAAACATAGGAAAAACAAAAACAACTGGAACAACAGTAACTTTCAGACCTGATACAGAAATATTTCAAGAAATTAATATTTTTAGTTTTGATCTTTTAACAGCAAGGTTGAGGGAGCTGGCATTTCTTAATAAAGGAATAAAAATAACAATAAAAGATGAAAGGAACGATAAAGAAGCAGAGTTTTTATACAAAGGAGGGATCGTATCTTTTGTAGAACACATAAACGGAAACAAAACAACAATACATAACAAGATCGTTTATATAGAAAAAAGAAAAGACAATATAGAGTTGGAAATAGCGATGCAGTATAACGACGGATATGCGGAAAATATCCATTCTTTTGTAAACAACATAAACACAACAGAAGGGGGAACCCATCTGACCGGGTTCAAGTCGGCATTAACGAGAACAATAAAAAATTATGCAAAAAACAGGGGAATATTAAAAAATATAAATTTGTCCGGAGACGACACAAGAGAAGGATTGGTAGCAGTAATTAGCGTAAAGATACCGGGGCCGCAATTTGAAGGACAGACCAAAACAAAACTTGGTAACTCAGAAGTAGAAGGAATAGTAGAAACAGCAGTTAATGAACTATTAGGAAATTATTTTGAAGAAAACCCGGACATAGCCGGGAAAATAGCAAAAAAAACAGTTACAGCCGCTAATGCCCGAGAAGCTGCTAGAAAAGCAAGAGACCTTACAAGAAGAAAAGGAGCATTGGAAAGCGCCGGGCTTCCTGGAAAACTGGCTGATTGCAGTGAAAGTGATCCTGCGTTAACAGAACTTTACGTAGTTGAGGGAGATTCAGCGGGCGGTTCAGCAAAACAAGGAAGAGACAGAAGGTATCAGGCGATCCTGCCTTTAAAGGGTAAAATATTGAATGTCGAAAAAGCAAGAATAGTGCAGGTTTTGAACAATGAGGAAATAAAAACATTGATAACGGCACTCGGCGCCGGGATAGGAGAAGAGTTCAATGTAGAAAAATTAAGGTACGGAAAAATAATCCTGATGTGCGATGCCGACGTTGACGGATCACACATAAGAACACTTCTTTTAACTTTTTTCTACAGACAAATGACAAAGCTTTTGGAAGAAGAACATGTATACATAGCGCAGCCGCCTTTGTACAGAATGAAAAAAGGAAAAAAAGAACAATACATAACTACTGAAAAAGAGATGAAAGAATATCTTATTGATCAGAGCATTGAAGACCTTGAAGTGCAAATAGTAAAAACAAACAAAACGATCAAGCAGGAAAAAATTAAACAACTTTTAGAAGAAATAATAAAGATGGAAAAATTAACAAGAGCAGTGGAAAGAAAAGGAATCAGTTTGGCAAAGTATTTAAAAATGAGGCATAGCAAAACAAAAAAACTTCCGATCTATAAGGTTGAGATAGGAGACGAAGAACAGTATTTGTATTCTGACGATGAACTCGCCGCGCTAAAAGGAACAGTCGAAGCAGAGAACATGACGACCTCCGAAGAGAAAGAAGAAAAAGAAGAGAAAGAAGCGATACAAGATGCCGAAACAAAAACAATAAAGGTAGAAGAGTTTTACGAAGCAAGGGAAATAGAAAAGATATCAAATGAAATAGAAAAAATGGGATTAGATATTGCTACATACGAACTGGACGAAGACGAGAAAAAAGAGATAGAAAAAATGGAAGCAATGGGAAAAGAAAAAGAACCGTTATTCACGATAAACGGAGCACAAAAAATTTATTCGCTAAAAACTCTTTTAGACGAAGTCCTGAAAAGCGGAGAAAAAGGACTTTCTATTCAAAGGTATAAAGGTTTGGGAGAAATGAACCCGGACCAGCTATGGACAACAACAATGGATCCTGAAAAAAGGACATTATTAAAAGTCACCATAGAAGATGCGATAGCGGCAGATACAATGTTTACGGTGCTTATGGGAGACAATGTTGAAGCCAGAAGAAACTTTATAATTAAGCATGCAAGAGAAGTTTCAAATTTGGATATATAAAAATTAAAGATTAAGATTAAAGATAATAAGCAAGGAGCAACATGTACACTAGAAATGAAAAAGTAGTACCTATCTATATCGAAGACGAAATGAAACAAGCATATATCAACTACGCGATGAGCGTAATTGTAGGAAGAGCGCTTCCCGACGTAAGAGACGGACTAAAGCCGGTACACAGAAGAATACTATATGCCATGAAAGACATGGGAATTGTATATAATAAACCATACAAAAAATGCGCTAGGATCGTCGGAGAAGTTTTGGGTAAGTATCATCCGCACGGAGACACTGCAGTATATGATTCAATGGTGAGAATGGTCCAGGATTTTTCTTTGAGATATCCGCTGATAAACGGCCAGGGAAACTTTGGTTCCGTCGACGGAGATTCTGCGGCAGCTATGAGGTATACCGAAGCTCGCATGCATCAGATAACAAACCTTGTACTGCAAGATATTGAAAAAGATACGGTAGAGTGGCAGCCAAATTTTGACGGGTCCCTAAACGAGCCGAAAGTATTGCCGTCAGTTCTGCCGAATCTTTTGCTGAACGGTTCAAGCGGAATTGCCGTCGGCATGGCAACAAACATACCCCCTCACAACTTAACAGAGATCGCCGATGCAATTTGCTACTTAGTGGATCATCCGGAATGTACGATAGAAGATCTAATGAAAATAGTCACAGGGCCGGATTTTCCTACGGGTGCAATGATTTGCGGGATAGAAGAAATAAAAAGAGCATATCGAACAGGAAGAGGAAGCCTTAAAATGTATGCGAAAATGCATATAGAACAAAAAAATAACGGCAGAGAAAGCATCATAGTGACGGAGATACCTTACCAAGTAAACAAAAGTAAATTAATTCTAAGCATTGCCAGCCTTGTTAAAGATAAAAAGATAGACGGCATATCAGACCTTAGAGACGAGTCTGACAGGGACGGGCTAAGAATATCGATAGATCTGAAAAAAGGGTTCAATTCGGAAGTTGTAACAAACCTTTTGTATAAGCACACGCAAATGAAAGACACTTTCGGCGTTATTATGTTGGCGCTTGTAAACAACCAGCCAAGAGTTCTTAATCTAAAACAAATGCTGAAGTATTTTATAGACCACAGAAAAGAAACAATAATAAGAAGAACAAAATATGACTTGGTAAAAGCCGAAGAAAGAGCGCATATCCTTGAAGGATTGAAAATCGCTCTGGACAATTTGGACGAAGTTATAAAAACAATAAAAAGCTCCAAAGATCCTGAAGTTGCGAAACTAGCTTTAATGAAAAAGTTCAAACTTTCCGAGAAACAGGCATTAGCAATTTTAGCAATGAGGCTCCAGCAAATAACAAACCTCGAAACAAAAAAGATAGAAGACGAATACAAAGAACTGATAAAGCTGATCGAAATGTTAAAAGGGATTTTAGCAAGCGAAAGGAAAGTTTTTGACATAATAAAACAAGAAACAGCTGATATTAAAGAAAAATTCGGCGATGCAAGAAGAACAGAAATAACAGCTGAAGCCGGAGAGCTTGACTTAGAAGACTTAATAGCCGAAGAAGATATGGTTATCACTCTTTCACATGAAGGATATATCAAAAGATGCCCCGTAAGCACGTACAAAAAACAGCAAAGAGGGGGAACCGGAGTAGCAGGAGCAACAACTAAAGAAGAAGATTTTATCGAACATTTATTCATTGCTTCAACCCATGATTATATTTTGAACTTTACAACCAAGGGAAAACTTTATTGGATAAAGGTACATGAATTGCCGCAAGCAGGAAGAAGAACTAAAGGAAGGCCGATAGTTAATCTTCTGGGAGTTGATACCGGAGAAACAGTATCCGCAATATTGCCGATACGGAAGTTTGAGGACGGACAATTTGTAGTAATGGCAACAGAAAGAGGAAAAGTAAAAAAAACCGACCTCAAAGCGTTCAGCAATCCGCGAAAAGGCGGGATCATAGCAATAACACTTGAAAAAGATGACAGCCTTATAGAAGCCATTCTATCAGACGGAACGAATGAAGTGTGCTTAGCAACCAGGGCAGGCAAATCAATAAAATTTAAAGAAAAAGACATAAGATGCATGGGAAGAACAGCGCAAGGAGTAAAAGGGATTAGCCTTAAAAAAGATGATATCATAGTAGGTATGGTGAAAAGCGAACCAGAAGCGTGTATCTTGACCGTCACTGAAAAGGGATACGGAAAAAGAACAGCATTTGATGAATATAGATTACAAGGACGCGGAGGATCAGGCGTAATCAATATGAAAGTCACCGAAAAGAACGGCAGAGTTGTGGGTATCAAAACCGTAAAAGACGAAGACGAGATAATGCTGATAACAAAAAGCGGGATGCTTGTTAGAGTAGAAGTAAAAGGGATCAGCAAAATCGGAAGATCAACTCAAGGGGTTAGAGCAATTAGGCTAAAAGACGACGATCAGCTGATCGCTATTGCAAGCTTTGTAGCAGCGGAAGAAGAAGAATAAAAATATTGTAAAAAAAGAGTTGCAAAACCAACATCTATTTTGTAGAATATTGAGACTTTGATCTTGAGTGGTCAAAGTAAGTTGAAAAGAAACATTCGCGACCCCATCGTCTAGCCTGGTCAGGACATCAGATTTTCATTCTGACGACCGGGGTTCAAATCCCCGTGGGGTCGCCAATTTATGCATAGGGCATAGAGCATAGAGCATAGAAAAACAAATATAACGTAACTATGTGCTTTCCTCTATGCCCTATATTTTTTAGATCAAGATTAAGAGGAAAAATGGATATAGAGCAACTTTGGGAAAAAGCCAGAGAAAAAACAGAAATAATAAGAGGCAGGATAAAAGGGTTATCCGCTTTTTCGGCTACAGTTGTACCCTATTACTTTCTAGCTGAATCATCAGTTAACGAAGGAAGTACAGTTATTCGAAAAGGAAAGATCATCGTAGAAAAACCGATGATAGTATTGCCCCAGGACTCTCCCCAGTTTGACGGATTTGATTTTGAAGAAGACCTAGGGTTAAGCCAAGAGTTAGTTCAGACATTTTTTTTAATGAGAGGAATAAGATTCCCTTCTTTGAAATACAATAACACAGTTTCAGAGCTGGACATCAGCGATGATTCGCTTAGTCAAACAATTATTAAATACAAAAAAAAGATGGAGCAGCAAGAGAACACCTCGACCGCTTTAGTTGTAGGGCCGGAAGAGTGCTGGCAGCTTTCAATGCTTATTTATGTCGCAACTCTTGCAGGGAGATGCGCAAGAACAGATATAATGAGTCTCCTGGAGAAAATAAACGGAGATGATTAATATATGTGCGGGATCATAGGTTACATAGGAAAAAGAGAAACAGATATAGTTCTTACCAAAGGCCTTTCCAGGCTGGAATATAGAGGATACGATTCAGCAGGGGTCGCAGTAATTTCAAACGGTGAGATCAATGTAAAGAAAAAACAGGGAAAGCTCGCGGTTTTACGCGAAGAGCTAGCCAAAGGCCATTTAAAAGGAACCGTTGGAATAGGTCATACCAGATGGGCAACACATGGTGTCCCTAACGATATAAATTCACATCCCCATTTAGGACCAAAAAAAAACATAGCCATAGTACATAATGGAATAATCGAAAATTATCAAACACTTAAAAACAGCTTACAGAAAAAAGGACATATTTTTTTATCAGAAACAGATTCAGAAATAATAGCTCACATAATAGAGAATAACTATTCAGGGGATCTGTATGAAGCCGTAAAAAAATCCATCAAAGTGCTCGAAGGATCGTATGCTTTATGTATTATACATAAAGATGAGCCTAACAGAATAATCGGCGTAAGAAAAGATAGTCCGCTGATAGCAGGAATAGGGGAAGGAGAATTTTTTATTGCCAGTGATATCCCAGCGATACTTGATTATACGAGAGAAGTCATCTATTTGGAAAACGGAGACATAGTAGACGTGAACGAAAAAGGAATGACCGTATACGCGTCAAACGGGGAAAATAAAAAGATTAAAACACAAACGATAGAGTGGGATATTTCTAAGGCCGAAAAAGGCGGGTTCGAACATTTCATGTTAAAAGAAATATACGAACAGCCTGAGATCCTGAAAAAATTAATAAAAAAAAGAATAAAGAAAAATCAAGTAGTGTTTGACGAGCTGACAGTATCAAAAGAAGAAATCAAAAAGATAAAAAAAATAATTATAATAGCGTGCGGAACCGCTTATCACGCAGGTCTTACCGGGAAATACATGATAGAAAAAATTGCAAGGATCCCCGTATGGGTTGATCAGGCAAGCGAATTCAGATATAGAGACCCCCTGGTTGACAATGAAACATTAGTTGTATGCATTTCACAGTCCGGAGAAACAGCAGATACATTAGCCGCTTTAAGAGAAGCAAAAAAAAGAGGGGCGAGCGTTATTTCGATCTGTAATGTTTTAGGAAGCACTATAGCCAGAGAATCTGACGGAGTTATTTATACTTATGCAGGGCCAGAAATAGCCGTAGCATCAACAAAAGCTTATACCGCACAAATAATGACATTGTATCTTTTTACATATTATCTCGCGGAAATAAAAAAAATAAATTCAGACGAAAAAGAAGCCTGGCAGAAAGAGATAGCAAAAATTCCAGTTCTTGCGGCAAAGTTCTTGGAAAAATATTCTAAAAATACAAACAAGCTGCAAACATATGCTTCGATCTTTCATAAGTTTTATCTTACAAGGAACAATAAAAGCTGTTTTTTATATTTAGCCAGAAATATAAATTTTCCTAATGCTCTTGAGGGCGCGCTAAAGCTGAAAGAAATATCGTATATAAGCGCCGAAGGATACCCGGCTGGCGAAATGAAACACGGGCCGATAGCTTTAATAGACGAAAACCCATGGGTAGTATGCATAGCCCCACGATCTGAAACAAAAGATAAAATGCATTCAAACATACAGGAGATCAAAGCGCGCGGAGGAATAGTTCTAGCGGTTATCACAGAAGGTGACAGCTTAAAAGAAGATAAATCCATAGACTACATAGTAGAAATACCGGACATTGAAGAACTTTTCTCTCCGATATTAGTTGTACTGCCGCTGCAGATATTAGCATATCATATTGCAAGAGAATTCGGATATGACATAGACCAGCCTAGAAATTTAGCAAAGTCAGTTACAGTAGAATAACCCTAAAAGGAAAAAATGAAAGGGAATCTGTACATAGTCAGCACGCCTATCGGGAACCTTGAAGATATAACATTTAGAGCCGTAGAAACGCTAAAAAAAGTAGACCTCATTGCTTGTGAAGACACAAGAAGAACAAAAGTTTTATTAGACCATTATGGAATAACAACACATTGTACAAGCTATCATTCATACTCATCCGGCGGGAAAAAGGACCGTTTAGCAGACAGGATCCTAGAAGGACAAAACATTGCCCTTGTATCAGATTCAGGAACTCCGGGAATCTCAGATCCGGGAACCCCTCTGATAAGAACATGCATTGAAAACGAAATAAACATCATCTCCATCCCCGGAGCATGCGCCTGTATTGCGGCTTTGACAGTATCCGGCAAAGACACAAGCGCATTTATCTTTGAAGGATTTTTATCCAACAAAGGCGCCAAAAGAAAAAACCAACTGACAAAACTTCTAGAAGAAAAAAGAACGGTCATACTATACGAATCCCCGCACAGAATAGAAAAATTTCTAGAAGACCTAGCCGCCCTAGAACCGGAAAGAGAGATCATAGTCGCAAGAGAACTAACAAAAAAATTCGAAGAGATCCTAAGAGGAAAAGCAGAAGAAATAAAAGAACACTTCAAACAATCAAAACCCAGAGGCGAATTCACAGTAATCTTTTAGACTATCCTGAGTTGATATTGCCCTCGTCATCTATGAAAAAGCATGTCAAGAATAAAAACCTCTCCCATCTGCAAAATGTACATATTTTCCTGACTTCCGCAAAATTTTAAAATTTACTCAAAGCTATTAAAATCAAGCACAAAAATCCGGAATTTTCTTTTCATTCGGGTGTCCCGCTAGTAAAATATCTGCATGTTTATGCGAAAAAAGAAAAATAAAAGTGGTTCCATCAGTGTACAGATAATAAATAAAAGCGGTGGATATAAAGTTACTCAAACTGTTGGCTGTGCAAAAGAACCGGAAGATATTCAGCGATTAGTAAACAGAGCGAAGCATATCATACAC
>JADGBB010000021.1 GCA_015231715.1 Candidatus Omnitrophota bacterium | reverse complement strand
CCGTCCCCTTCACCTCACCAGGAAAAACATAGCTATTTTTTCTTTGCTATAAACATTCCCTGCGCTATCTTGCCTTCACGTGCCAATGACTGCATAAACACCATTTCGCCTGCCATACCATTCAATAGATCCATATCAAAGTTAATTATTTTAAGCGCATCATATGTCAACTGTTTGTTCAGCATATCCAAATACAGATCTACATGTGAAGCAAATTCGCCTGTATCTTGCGCCATTATTATTGAACATCCATTATCTTCAAATAGGTTCTTATACCCTTGAATATCAAGGATATTAGGGAATTTCATAAATTTATTAAATCTTTTTAGTTCGTTTTCCTGTATAGCCTTAGGTCCCTTAACCCAATCCGTAAAAGCTATTATTCCACTTGGTTTTACTAATCTCACGGCTTCTTCAATAAGTTTCTTTTTATTTTCAACATAACACCAAGCATCTTCACCCCATACAAAATCAGCTTGCTCACTTGGTAGGCCGGTATGAGTAGCTTCAGCTAAAACAAAATCTATTTTCTCTTTAAATCCTTCTTTTTGATTTCGCTCTATGCCTCTTGCAATAACTTTTTCAGTAGCATCTACGCCTTTCATACTCAGAACATTTTTAAATCTTGCTAAAAACCGCATCCCGGCCCCGGAACAACAACAAAGATCTAATCCCTTCATTCCCTCACAAATACCGGCATTTTCTGCTAACTTCATAGATGATGCAAAACCGCCGATATGTATTTGCTCACCCATTATTAATTCCCAAAGATCTCCTTCGGGACCTGAATATACATCTTGAATTTGACTTAAACTTGGATGATTCACTATTTTCATTTTCTTCTCATATTATCGTTTTTATACTTTGTTTATTGTTTTTTTACATTCTTTCTTTTAATAACAATAAAATTATTATATAATAATCTAATTAATAAGCAACTGTTTTTTTAATACAAAAGGAGGACTTATGGAACCGGTACAAATGGCAAAATTAATTGACCCTAAAAAGGCTGATAACCCTGTAGATAAGGCAAATTCCCATGAAGAGTTATTTTGTTCAGATACAACAAAATCAACAAATTCATCCTGCACCTATACCAGGATTGCTCCACCAAAAAACGTTATTATGGATTTTTTGTTTTCAAAAGTGAAAGCTTTCAAAAAATTTGAAGATATGTCTTCATTCATAACCAGCATAATGAAAGCATCGACTTATCCATTTTTTGTAGTCGATACGGATATGAATATTCAGTATATGAATCCAGCCTGCCTGGATTTTACCGGAGATAATTTCAAAGAAATCGCGGGTAAAGTATCCTGCAGTGATATTTTTGAAAGCGACATTTGTAAAACTGAATGCGCTATTCTAAAAGCTATGACAACAAAAAAACCTGTTGTCGGTAAAAGGGTTAAAGTTAAAGACAAAAACAATAAAGAACATCAAATCATAGTAAACGCCGGACCTCTGATTGATAATAAAGGAACAATACTCGGAGGCTTTGAGATCTGGCGCGACGCGATGCCGGATAAAGAAATATCGTCACGTGTTGACACCTTATTAAATACACTCGACATTTTTTGCCGTGAAATGACCGGCATGATCACTTCTCTAAGCAAAGAAGTCAACTCAAAAGAATCGGCTGAAATATTGAAGAACATGAGGGAAATAACTAAAACTCTTTCTGATTCCGGTAATAATATTTTTAAATCAACCTGTTGGGATATCTTAAGCTGTCCGCCCGAAAGACAAGTGCTTTGTCCTGCTTTCCCGAATAACGGAAACGCTTGCTGGGACATAGACTACACATGGTGCGACGGCCAAATGCAGGGACTAGCCGCACAAAAAACAAAAAAATGTGAATCGTGCCTAGTACACAAAAACCTAAAACAGAACACAGATAAAACAAAATTAACAAAAAGAAAAAAACAATTATAGATTCGCAATTGATCCACATAAACTATATTCTACTAAAGTACGGATGAGGCAGTTAGTACATTTTCTGATACGGGAGCTAAACAACGGCATTTTTCTAATATTTTTGCCCCTATAAAAGATACAATGGGTACGACGTTACAGGGTAGGATGGATGTTTTCAAAACCATGATTTTGCCTTCTGAAAGTAAAAATAACCGAGGCCGCTACGAAAATGCTGGCTTTTGCACCTGCGGAACTCGGCTTTACATAAAAATCTATTCTTTAGGCAGAATACATTTTTATGTAAAACCTCAAACAGTCCTCGGTGTCCAGAGTCCCTTGGGGACTCTGGATCCCAAAAGCCAGCATTTTCGTGACGCTAAAATCACGAAGTTTTGAAAACATCCATCCTACCCTGTAACTTTGCTCGTTGTAACTTATTTTGAAAAATATATTAAGGTGTGCTGAGTTACATCCTGATGGATTGTTTCAGGAATATTGGAATTTTAGCGTTAAGAAAAATTACTACCTTTTGGTTCCAGAAGTTCTGAAAGAACTTCTGGCGCCGAGGACTGTTTGAGGTTTTACAAGGATACATATTCCGCCCTAAGAAGGAATATGTATCCTTGTAAAGCCGAGTTCCGCAGGCGCAAAAGGTAGTAATTTTTTAGCGGCCTCGGTTATTTTTATCTTTCAAAGGCAAAATTCTGGTTCCTGAAATAATCCATCAGGATGTAACGTCGTAGAGTTTATTTTATTTTTAGTACGGAGCCGGGGCGTTGGTTGGGACTGTTACGGCGTCCATTTCGGATTGGCCTATCATTACGCTTAAGTTCTGTACTCTTCCCGAACGTATAACACTTATAGTAGCTGTGAGTTCTATTTGCGCGGCTTGAATAGCTGTGAAAAATGAATTCAAGTCAGTGACTTTCGTTCCGCCCACGGCAACAATAATGTCACCAGGACACATACCGCCTATCTGAGCGTGAGATCCTGCGTAAACTTTTGTTACTAGAACTCCGTTATTAGGTGCAGCTCCGACTTCTATACCAATAGGTGGTATTTGATGAGATCCTTTAATAGTTTGTCCGACAGCGTTTGTCAATGCGACAAATTGTGTTCCCGGCGCGCATTGGCCGAGCATAGGACGATATGCTAACTGCTGATTGAACTGAGGCTGAACGTAATTCATCGGCTGCTGATTATATACCGGTTGCTGATTGTATACTTGTTGCTGGTTAAACTGCGGCTGTTGATTAAATTGCGGCTGCTGGTTATACATTGGCTGTTGATTATATACAGGCTGTTGATAAAAACCGGGCTGCTGCATTTCCATTCCGCCGTCCGTAAACGGAACAACCATAGCTCCTCTTCCAGTAAACATAGCGATTATCATTACTACAACGATAGTCACAATTGCGCCAATAAATATACCTCTGATTAATTGTTTGTTTTCCATATTGTTCAGCTCTCCCTATTCAAGAAAAAAATCAATTTCATTTATCCAAAGACATTGTTCTTGAAGTTTTTTTGCCGTATCATCGGCTTTTAAATTAAAATTTTCTACATTTTCATTTTCTGTCATTTTCAAACTAATGCCTAACCAAAACTTTTTACCCATCCTTTTTATCTTTATTACCGCCGGCCTAAAACCCGGAATTATTTCAGAAATAATATTTTTTACTTTTTCTTCATAGCTGTGTTCCGGACCTTTATCTAAAATAATATTTAGATTTACCACCCAATGCTGATATGAATCATACACAATTAATATTCCGACTAGCATAGCCGCAACACGGTCGAATGCCGCACATACTGGACCGAGCTGCGACATAATTATTCCGATAGTTACTGCCACTGATGAAAACATATCGGCTCTTGCCTGAAGTCCGTTGGCAACTAGTCCCGCACTGTCAAGTTTAGACCCTGCGCATGCATTATATTTGTACATCATATAAGTAAGAAAAGACGATATGACCGCAACAGGTAAACCTATAATTGAAGGAGGCACAACCGTTCTTTTCATTATCATTATAAGATTCGACAAGAAAATATACAGCCCCAGTCCCATAAGAACGCTGAACACAACCAATGCCACTATGAATTCTATTTTCCCGTACCCAAACGGATACCTTTCATTTTTTTGTTTTTTTGCAATTACCATGCTGTACATTATGAGGATGCTCGCGACAACACATGAAACAGACTGCATCCCGTCAGCCATTAGCCCGGAACTTCCGGATACGATCCCTCCCGAAAGCTTGATAACTGTCAAGAAAACATTGCCTGCTATAGTCCAAAGTAATATTTTTTTTGAACATGATTCGCAAAAATCAAAATCTAAACATTTATTCTTACTCATAGTTTCCTTTGACCTCAACCGGCTACAACCCCGACATGAACTTCATGTTCTATTTTTAAATTTGCTCTTAATGAACCGCGTATTTTTTCAATTACTTTTTTCACTTCAGATCCGGACGTACTTTTCGACATGCCTACTATAATTACCATATCCAGTTTATTTTCATCTGTTTTTATTCTTATGTTTTTTATTCTTATTCCGGGATCTGCTTTTTTAACGGATTTTTTTATTTGTTCTAATGTTTTTTTATCGCATGAAACATCCATAAGGCCTTTGAAAGAATTATATAAAAAATACACGCTGTAAGCTATGATGAGAACTGCTTCAAGAATAGCCACTATATAATCGAAAACAAAAAAACCGAATCTAGTAACGACAACTGTAACAATAACCGTTATGGATAAAATAAAATCTTTATTCACCATGTGCATTATGCTGTGGCTATCCGCTGCTTCATCGCTCGATTCTTCAGAGCCGTCTTTCATAGCTGAAATAAGCCATATGCTCGCTGCGGCAATAAGCGCCGATATCCACGCCGCGCTGAATCCGGGCGGATATAAAGTGTGAAAAAATATAACATGTAAAACAGAAAATAAAATAATTCCTGTTGAAACTGCTATGATTAAAGATATCCCGGCTACAATAAAAAATTCCAGCTTTTCATAGCTGATCTTATTTTTACCTAAACTCGTCTTGTTGTATGAAACATGTATTCTTAAAAGTGTTATAACCGAAACAAAAAAACCAAACAAAGCAAAAACACCCGATACCATAAGAGCTTTAGAACCCGATATCGCGCCAAACGCAACTTTACATAAAAAGGATGCTATAAAGAAATACAAAAGCATATATGCCGCTTTTTCTTTCTGCTCCTGTTCAGGATTATTTCTAATGCTTCGTTTTATCATATTATTTTTATGCTCCTGCTTTCATCCCTGAAATAACATGACAATTTGAACATACGCCTCTGTATTCATGAGGCGGCACGGCATCTCTTGTTATAGCTATATCCGGCATGATCTTATGACAATTTGAACATACTCCTCTATAATTATGAGGCATTATAGCATCTCTCAATATTGGTATATCGGCTTGTATAACATGACAATTCGAACATACTCCTCTAAATTCGTGGGGCATTATCGCATCACGAAAAATAACAGGAGCTGTTGCCGTAGCAGGTGTTGCCATTGCCAAAGCTACTTGCTGCATCCCTTGTTGCATTACTGACTGCTGTTGCTGCTGCATCGGCTGAGCTGAATAATACTGATTCCCTGTAGGACATACAGCACCTTGAGGTGGATTTCCTCCTTGCTGAAAAGCAACTGGCTGAGCCGGAAAACATTGTGCGACGGTAGGACATGTTGCGCATGCAGGAGGTACAGCTGCCTGCTGCATAAATCCATTAAAAGCTACCGCCTGCATTGCAGTATCTGCCGGCAGCTTTTTAGCTCCTGAATTGAACATAGCTATAGAAAAAAGTGTTACAAGTATTATTCCTACAATACCTATAACCCATATTTGTTTGGATGATTCATTTGCACATGAACCGCATGAGTCATCGGTGCATATCTCTTTCTTTTTTATTTCACGCTTTTTCATTTTATTTTCTCCTTTTATCTATTACAGCCTAAACGCCTGGTTTTAATAAGTTCCCGGTCTTATCCCGATCTTCACGTAAACCATATCCGGCTTACCATTCCGGTCTACTGAAAGCTGCACTTTTTGTCCTACATAAACACTTTTAGCAAGATTATGAAATTGATTTTGATTGATCGTACTTATTCCGTTCCACATTCTTATAATATCGCCTTTAACTAACCCTCCTGCCTCCGCAGGCGAGCCCATAAAAACTCTAGTTACCAAAAGCCCGCGCGACGATGTCATATCATATTGTTTTACTAAAGCTCTGTTGACCTCAACTGTCTCGATCCCTATCCATGCGTCTTTTCTCGAAGCGGCAGTTGACATGATCCTGCTTTCTAAAAAAACAGTGAACAATACTCCGAGAACAGCGATCAGAATATAGATCATAAGATATGATTTGGTTATTTTATATGAATTTGCTTTAGTCATTTTTCTTTAGGGGCCCCAACCCTTTGAACTCTATCTTGTCACTCAATCCGCCAAGATCTATTTTTACATGTTCACATTTCAAACATTTTAGACATCTTACACAAGTGCTGGAATTCGCATCATCCCCGACATTAATATCAACAGGACAAGTATCAACACATTTAGCACAATCTTTACACGCTTTAGTATCTACTTTTAATCTGAAAAAACTGTATTTGTTAAACAGCCCGAATATTGCGCCTAACGGACAGATGACTTTACAAAAAGGTCTTTTTGATATGACGAATAGTCCAAGAAAAAATAAAAGTATCAATATCTTGATTGCAAAAAACATACCTAATCCAGCGGTGGCTACCGCAGGTTCATTGTATACAGGAATTATTGGATTCCATAAAGCCCAAGGAAGCGCTGCCTGTAATGTCCCCATCGGACAAAGTTTTGAAAACCATGTTTCATGTGTTACTGCCGGCAATAAAATAACAAGAAAAACTAAAATAAAATATCTGAACGGAGCAAGCTTCTCAGGTATCCGTATCTTAAAGCTTTTGATCTTATACGCGAGATCCTGAAGAAAACCAAAAGGACACAGCCACCCGCAAGCCATCGATCCGACTAAAAGAGACGTACCTACAAGATATCCCAACAAAGAAAAAGGAAATTTATGTGTAGTGATATAATGCTGCATAGTTCCGATAGGGCAAGAAAATAAAGCGCTGGGACAAGCATGACAATTCAAGAACGGCACACAAGCGCCTTTCAAAGAACCTTGATATACCTGTTTAGTACTTACAAACCCAAGGTACGCGTTCGATCCTATCAAGCACACCCATTGTATAGCTACCCTAATTGAATTTAAATCCATTAATTTACTCCGTTATTTTATTTCTTAATCTAAACCTATGCATGCCATACACATTCCAGCGCCGTTATTATGTGTTTCCAAAACGTCGCCTCTTGAATCACCTATTATGAGTAATATAAGCGCAACCAAAAAAATTATAAGCAACAATTTCCATCTAGGCATATTTTTCCTTTCCCAATACTAAACTGCTTCTATCCATGACATTGGATGAGCGCATTTTGGACAATTAGGGAAACCGCCCTTCCCGCAGGAAGAACAAACAAATGTTCCCTGATAACCATTCCAGTACATTTCAACAGAACAATTAGGACATAAAGGCAGTCCCTTAAAACCACAAATAGGACAAACGCTTTTTACGCCGTGATGTATAACCTTCATAACAACATTAGGTTTAACTAATGCTCTTGAAGAAACTTCATTAAATTTACAAACAGAATACGCAGTATATGCAAATATCCAAACAAAAATTATTGTCCCGATTATTACAAGCTTGATCAATTCTTGATCATCTAAAGTTTTATTTTTTATTATTCTATTCATAATTGTTTTTCCCTAGTTTATTAGTAAACCCTGACTTTGGGCTTCACTCCGCCTTTTTGGTTAATCGGATTAACCGTTATCACTTCTTGCAATAGGCCTCCGCAGTTCGGGCAGTTAACAGGAACTGTTCCTCCTGTACTTGCAGCCGATATCCTAAACTGGCACGCACCGCATATATAATATTTGCCTTGCACAATATCACCCAAATTAGCTGTAATATCAAATGAATTACAGGCTATAGGAGTTTTGCTCCCGGTTATTCCGAAATGTGACGGCACTGTCTGTTTTTCTATTTTAGTCAATGAATTAGGGTACGCATTAAGCGTCTGCCAAACTGTTCCCTTAATATTTGTATAAACTTCAATATTCGCGTTATGCAAAACTCTCATCGGCTCAAACCCTACATTATTTGCACATAATGCATCAATTTTTTTACTGACCAGCATCTGTCCTGATTTTAGGCCTGAGGCATGCTGAGCATCAGTGTATTTATTAAGTATGGCTTTATATGTACCTGTAGCCCTGTCGCAAATTATAAAATATGGAGCTCTCCCGCAAAGATAAGAAACAGGACTATTAATATCTTTTCCTGTTGAAGGTATAGCTATATATCTTGCGCTTTTGCCTGACATGGTTATCGGCTGTGCTTTTTCGGTAATAAATTTAACACCTAATGCTGCCACAACCAAAGCGAGTATTATTATGTATAATGTTGACTTGTTTTTTATCATATCCGGCCTATTTTACTTTTGCTATTATTTCGTCTATTTCTTTTTCAAGTTCAGGATCGCCTTCTATTCCATAATCTTTATGAATTTTTTTATTGATCATATCTATCTTCTTTGAATTAGACCTTGATTTAGTAATGATTGCGCCAACTCCTGCAACAACTGCTATCATTGCCATTGTTATCGGTTCCATCCGCTTCTCCTTATATTCTCTACACTCGATCTCTTGTGCACTGTTAAACTTTCAACATTTGATTTCCGCAAATCGGACAATTTGGTCCGTAAATAGTCCCGTTATTCTGCGACATAAAAGAGTTACCGCAGGCTTTACACTTAAAAAAACAAAGCCCAAATCCTTGTTGGTTTTGAATAGGCCTTGTGAGTGCTACCTGAACTATCGGAGTAAACCCTTCCATTTCGCCTTCCCCGACCCAAACTACTTTTTTTACAACCTCAGAACCTCGTAATACTTTTATTTTATAATTTGCTTCCGGCGGAACGCCTGAAAGCAAAGCTTGAAATTGTGATAAGCTTGTAAGTTTTTTACCGTTAAAGTTCAAAACAATATCTTCAGTTTTTAAACCGGCTTTCATGGCCCATGAATTACCCATAATACCTGTTATCTTGACCTTACCTCCGGAAATTGGGACAGCCTCAACTCCTAATTCCTTTATCAATACTGGTTTTTCAGCTCCCTGTTTAATTATTGTTTTTTGAGTCAATGCCACAGGAGTATAGTTAGCCGACGGAGTTGTCGGACAAAATGCAGTTAACTTGAACATATCTGCCGTTCTTATTTCATGCCCTATTTCTTTCGCCATCTGTCTTGTGCTGCCTACAAAAGCTGGCTTGTTATTGAATAGCGCCAAAACAACCAGCACCAAAACAAAAACGGCACCTGTAAACGCTAATATATCTCTCTTCATTATTCCTCTCTATAGCTCTACAAAAACATTTTTAAAGCAAAAACAAACAATATAAGTACAAACAAATAAACGATCAATTTTGCGTTCAATTTAGGTGACAAATACGCACCTAACTGTGCACCTGTCACGATCCCCACACCCATCCATAATGCTTCATCGAACATAACATTACCCAGAAATAGATGAGGAATAAGGGCAAAAAGACATGTAGCCATAGTTACAAAATGACTTGTTGCCGTAGCTATATGCGGCGGATACTTCAACAAAAATATCAAAACAGGAACTTGAAAGACTCCTCCGCCTATTCCCAAAAACCCTACAAAAAAACCAAGAATAAGATTCATCTTTATACCTAAACCGTCATCAACAGTAAATTTAAATTTATCATTAAACTTGTCCTTGAGTTCAACAAGCCTATGCCCTTTTTCTATGAGCTTTTTATTGATTTTAGGTATCTCACGATCCATTTTTTTTGCGCTGACAAGTGAATATACCGCTAAAAATATCAAAAATATTCCAAACATCAGATCAAAGGCTTTTATATCAAACGTATGGTGGATAAAGGCCGAAAGAAGCGCTCCCGGAATTGCTGCCAAAGAAAATTTAATTGCTCCTTTATACTCGATCCTTTTCTGCCTGGCGTACCCTACTGACCCTGATAAAGCATTTAGAAAAACAATGAACAAAGAAGTAGCAACCAGTATTTCGTTATCCCACCCATAGAACAATACAAGAATAGGAACTATTAAAGGTCCCCCGCCTATACCGACAATAGTACCGTAACAACCTATCGCCAGGCCTATAGAAATTATACTAAAAACTGACGGCCCTGCTGTCGCAATTTGGCTAGGCCCCTGAGAGCTCATTGAAGGCACACCAAACATCGCTAAAGCGCAAAGACCGACTACTATCAGCGACATTACTATGTTTAGTACATTTTGTTTATCAGATATAACACTTACTTTTTCCATTTTTTTATTTATCCATTTTAAAGTTAAATTTTACTGTATCCACGGCACGCTATAGAGGAACATGATATACAAAGTCGATATTCCCAAAAACATCACCGAAATAGGTATAGCATCCTTACTGTATCTGCCGAATGTCAAAATGCCTCTTTTTTTCTCGCCATATAGATCAATATGATCTTCCAATAAAGTTTGAGTAACTATTCCGGCAGTAGCCCCGACAATAGTCGCGCATGACCCGGCAAGTACACCAAGTGATAATGCCCACCAAACAACATCGCTAAACGCGGCAAACTGCGAATGCATTACAACTGGTATAAAAAAAACAGCCGCGGGTCCGGCATTAAGAAATGCCGTAAACAACGCGGCCATCCACATTAACGCGATCAGAAATATCAATTTATTTCCTCCGGATATCCCTATGATCAGATCCGATACTTTGGCTAAAAGCCCGGAATTTAAAGCTCCGCCAACAAGAATAAAAAGCGAAATAAAAAATATTATGTCTTGAAAACTTATTTTTTTAATTATTTGCCTGGCAGAATCGTGTTCTACAGCTAAAAGAGCAAACCCACCTGCTAAAGCTATCGTAGCGTTCCCTACCCCGAAACGCGGCAGTATCATAAATGAAGCTATAACACCCGCAAGCATCCAGGCTGTTCTTTTTACCGCTTTCATATCAATATTCATTGCATCAATTTCGGTTTTTTGCTTTTCAAGAAAAGCTTTCTTTAAGATAGCGGCTTTATTTTTAGACATTTCAAACACATTGAAATGTTTTACATACCAAAAAAGAGCAAGCATTAAAACAACACATATAGGCAGCATAAATATCAAGAATTCATTAAAAGATAGCCCTGTGCTTGATGAAATAAGCATATTAGGAAAATCACCTATCATGGTAGATGCCCCGCCGATGTTTGAACTTATTACTTCAACTATAACTATCGGAACAGGATCGATCTTTAAATTGCGGCAAATATATAGTGTTAAAGGTACGATAACCAATATGGTCGAAATATTATTTATCAATAGCGAGACCAAAAAAGTTAAAGAGCATAAAGCGATAGCAACCTTTGTGGCTTCTCCTCCCGTTTTTATAACCATCTTTTTCCCTAAATATTCGAACACCCTAAGTTTTTCAAAAACAATAGAAAAAATACTCATTCCGATAAATATAAATATCGGGCTCATCTTTATTGAATCAAAAGCTTGAGACTGAGGATAAAAACCAAAAAGTGATCCGACAATAAGCATAACAGCCGCGCCCACACCCACACACAAGGTTCTATTTGCGATATTAAAGAAAAGTGCTCCGAATGTAAGACCAAGAATAACAAGCACAAGAAATACAGATATAACTGATTTTGTTACAGTCCCGCTTATTCCCACGGTTTGCGGTATTTCAGCTCTTGCGACAAACTGCCTGCCGTTCCTTGACGCCAGAAAAGACAGCGTATCTCCTTGTTTCGTCTGCGACAAAAGTAAACCCAAATGCGCTTTTGATTGTACAATTGTTCCGTTAAGTTCTAATATGGCGTCGCCTCTTTTAAAATTTAAAAGCTTACGCATTGTACCTCTAGGAATATCGTTTATTAAAACGCCTTCCCCGCTTGGCACATTAAACTGTCTTGCTATTACAGGATCAACATTAATAACACTTATATCAAGCGCATTAGGCGCAGATACTGTAACTCTCGCGGGCATCCCTTCTTGATTAAGAATCCTCTTGCTGCCAAAAAGGCCGGTTACGAAAAGAAGAAGAAGAAGAAGAAGAAGAAGAAGAAGAAGAAGAAGAAGAAGAGCACCTTGTTTTTTCTTTCTCTTTCCAAAACGTTCAGTTACAAACTTATTTATAGACTCAAAGAATTGCCTAAAATCAAATTTTTCAATATCCATATAAAACCCCTGCTCCTATAAACTAATATTCGATCCGATTAAAAAGCGCTACGTCTTTATCAACTTTAATAAAATCATAAGTCTTGAACCTGAACATCCAGGCATATATCATTTGCGGGAATTTTCTTAAATAAGTCCCATATTGATTACATGAAGTGTTATACAACATTCTTCTTTCAACTATACGGTCCTCTATATTAATAAGAGCATCCATAAAATTTTGAAAATTTGAACTTAGTTTTAATTCCGGATAATTTTCAGCCAATGCCATTACTCCGGCCATGGCTCCTTTGATGTCAGCTTCTTTTATAGCAGAAAAATCCAGCAGCCCTTTTTTCTTTACTTCATTAATAAGTTTTTCGGGATCCGAAATAGAGCCCGCACGAGTATCAGCCATATACATGAACATGCTTTTTTCGTGTTCAGCGTAGTCCACTACTGTTCTTGTAAGATTAATTATCAGGTCTTTTCTTCTCTGAAGCTGAGCTTCTATTTGTGACATATCAGTTAAAACCTGAGTTTCCAAAACTACCATACGGTTATAATAATGAATTCCCAAATAGGCTGAGGCAGCAATAAGTAAACATATCGCCCATAATCTCCATCCTGAAACTACCGGAGACCAGTCGACTTTTTCCCACCAGTGTTTTTTCGCGGGAACCAGCATTTCCATATCATCAGGAAAAAGTGTTTTAAGCGCATCCGCAATCCTATTAGTAGCCATCCCCATCTCCTTAAATTGTGTTTACTATTATCCTTTTTTCTCAAGCTCCATTGCTTTTTTAAAACAAGCGATCGCATCGTTATGCTTACCGTCTGTTTCATATGCAAATCCAAGTGCGTGATAATACACAGAATCACGCGGATCTAATTCAATGGCTTTTTTATAACTTTCGATCCCTTTTTGCATATTGCCTGATTTTTCATAAGACGTACCTAGTAAATAATAATTTTCCGAAACATCCGGTATCTGCAGTATTATCTTTTCAAGATATTCTATCGCATCCTGGTATTCTTCAAGCTTAACTAAACACGCTGCTATTTCCATTATGATGTCATTGTCTTCCGGATCTATTTTTTCAGCTTTTCTGAAATAAATAATGGCATCATTATATTTTTCAAGATTAACATATGCGCTCGCCAGATAAAACAATACATCAACACTTGCACCTTCACCTTCATCTATGGTTTTATGAAAAAATTCTACTGCTTTTTCATATTCACCTTTATCAAACATTTTAAAAGCTTTATCTTTGTAAAACCCTTTACCGATCTCTTTATCGATTACAAAAATATTTTTATACGTTCTCATAATCATATCAATAATGCGTTCGCTGACTATCATTACGCCCTGAACACCTTGTCCAACCTTATCGGTTACAGTTGCCATTAACTCAGGCGTACTTTCATTTTTATCCTCACGTTTTTCTTTTGCTTCATTATTTTTTGTTTTAAGTTTTGGTTCCATTCTTGTTCTCCTTTTCGCTATTTTCCACTGCCGGCAAAAAGCAATGATCTTTTTTTCTTTATTGAAACTTTATTCTTACAAGTAAAACTGATCGAAACATCTTTGATCTGTCTGTATTTTCTCATCAGCGCCTGCCTTAGTTCTCTCACCAAAGCATGGGCTTCTTCAACACTTTTTCTTGCATCAACCAATATCTCCATATCTATCCATACCTGCTGTCCGACTCTGCGTGTCTTTACGGCGCTAACACCTTTTACATCCCGGTACTGCATGACCAATTTTTTTATGAGCCCTTCTTTCTCGGCCGGCAAAGACATATCTAACAAATTCTTAAACGCTTCTATCCCAAGAGAAAGCGCTGTTTTAAAAATTATTAAAGCCACCAAAATAGCTGCCAGTGAATCCAAAATAAGAAAGCCCATATTAGCGCCGATAATACCTATTACAACCGCAACGCTTGAAAGCATATCTGCTCTATTTTCATTAGCATTAGCTATCATCGCCGGAGACCCCAGCTGTTTTCCGGCGCAAAACCCGTACCCGCTTAAAACATAATTCGCTACTATTGAAACTGACGCCGCAACAAAAGATACTATATGCGGCGGCTTAAGCTCACCCGCTATTATCGCCTTAAGTGCATCATTGAATAATAATATCGATAATGACAAAAGTATCGTGTACACCATCAGTGCCCCGGCAAACTCGACTTTCCCATGCCCCCAAGGATGTGTGTGATCATCTTTTCGTCCGGCTATCCTCAAACTGATAAGAACCATTATCGTTGCTAGAACATCACTGGCCGAATGCATACCGTCAGCTACTAGCCCTTTTGATCCGGAAACAATTCCTACAAAAGTCTTAAATATAGCCAAGAGCGAGTTTCCGAAAAAACACACCCAAGGTACCATCTTTCCGCATTTTATACATTTATCGTTCATTATTTTTATCCTGCCACCGTTAATCCGGCCGGCACTACCTGCACTAATATGCTGCCTATATACCTATCTCTATCTTTAAGATGTTTTCTTATCATTTGCACAAGATCCTTAGAATCCATCACCGACATACTTGGATCTACCGTTACCGAAATATCCAAATAAAACATCTGTCCCGATTGGCGCGCTTTTACTTTCGCTACTTTTTTTACGCCTTCTATTTCATAAACTCGTTCACGAATATCATCTATATATTCCGCCGGAACGCTGGTATCCATAAGCCCTTTAAACCCGTCCCAAAATATAACCCAGCTTCCGTGTACAACATGTATAGCCTCAAAAATAGCTATGACAGGGTCCGCCCAATGAAGCCCGATCCTTGCCGCGAGTACACCGACTGCTACAAGCACCGAAGAAACAACGTCAACTTTATTGTGTTCTGCGTGCGACATTAATGCCGGGCTATTTAATTCTTTAGCTCCGCAAAGCGCGAACTTGTATATCAATCCGTTAACTATCGCGCTTATGATAGCTGTAACAAATACAACCATATGCGGGATACTTACGGTGCTTCTGGCAATAACAACAAATGAACTGAATATAAGTACAATGTTGCCCAGCATCATTAGGGCGCCGATAGCTACTTGAGCTATTGATTCGACCTTACCGTAACCATAATGATATTTTTTATTCGCGCCTTTACGGGAATATTTGACTCCCAACATTACAATAATAGATGACGAAATATCGCTAAGATTACACATCCCGCTGCCCATTAAAGCGCGGCTGCCGCCAAGAAATCCTATCACCAATTTAAAAGAAGCAAGAAAAAAACCGGATACAAGCCCCACCCAGCTAGTCCTTTGAGCGCATTTTTCACATTTTGCCCGGTTTTTTATTTTCTTTATTTCTTTATTCATCGTCTACTAAGTCTTCATCCTCATCATCATGAGCTTCTTCTTTAAAAAATTTAGCTTTTAACCATAAAGTAAGAAATACACCTGTGATCGATCCCAGCAAAAACATAAAAACCATAACATGTATAAGTCCAAATTTCTCAGAATGTCCAAAAGGATGCTGTATCATGACCGGCGAGGTATTCTGGCTCACGAAGATCACCGTCAATGTTGTTAAAAGCATCACTATGATCACTTTAATAACCGTAAAAAACCGCATTAAAACTCTCCTGTTTATTCACCTTTTATTGATACGCGTGATGACTGACAAGGATCAGCGACACGCCGTAAAAAGTAAACACTACCGCCAAAAAACCTACGACCGACAACACTGCCTGCCACATATGCCCTATCTTGAATAACTTAATAAGCAGGATGCTGAATCCATAGATCAAAAATGTTATCAGCGACCATGTCTCTTTAGGGTCCCAGCTCCAATACGTTCCCCATGCAGTATTAGCCCACACCGCGCCGGTTACGATGCAGATTCCCAAAAGTATCGTTCCCGATCTTATCAAAAAAGAATTTAGTTCGGGGATAGATCCTGTTTTCCATTTGGTCCTAGCCGCGATAATAAAATATAAACTGAATCCAAAACTTAACGCAAAAGCACCGTAACTTAACATCGCCGCCGGAACATGTATCCCAAGCCAAAAACTATCAAGCAAAGGATTTAGCGGATTTATGTTTTTATCCATAAAAATAGTCCATACAAGTAGCGAGTTAACCGCCGTTAATCCGGCGGCACCGACGAACAAAGGTGTTTTTTCTTTAATAACGAAAAAATAAAGCACGCTCGTTGTCCACGCGAAAAAATACGTTATCTCAAACAAATTCACCATCGGCAGATGGCCTGATTCCCTGTACCTTATTATCAGACAAAATAAACCCGACGCTACCGCTATACCCAGCCATTGTTTGGAGGAAACAAAAAAGTTTTCGTCTTTTTTTATCATAAACAAACAAAATATGGCCGATGATAAAATGTAGAAAAAAACCGAAATATAAAAAAATATAACGTTATATGTCATCTCGTTCCAAACCCTTACTTAATTGTTGTCTTTGTGGTATCTTTTAATTTTTCTTCAATATCTTCTGTCTTTTTGCAATTGCAGGCAACCTTACCCAATAAACCGAATAGCATCACAACAACAACCACAGTCATCACAACGATCATAATTCCTTCCATGCTATCTCTCCTTTTCTATTTCAATATTATGTGACAATTTTTACATTCCCCTCTATACCTATGAGGCATTACCGAGCCTTTAGTTATCGGCGGCGGATTGGGTAAAATATCTCCTGCATCTGTCGCCAATTGACCTCCCGTCTTCATTATAATGTGACATGAAGTACATGGTTTACCCATATCTTTATGAGGGCTGAGTGCTCCCGGCATTATCGGCTGAGCAGCTTCATTTTGTGAAAACCCTAAAGTCCGTTTCGATGTTATGATTATTTTTATCAAGGTGCCTCTTCTATTTACCAACATCTCGGCTTTTTTCTTATTTTTCACGCGTCTTGTGGCTTCAGTAAAAGCAATAAGATCAGGTGTCGCTCGCCCATTTATAGCCTGTATCATATCTCCCGCCAAAAGACCGGATTCCGCGGCTTCTAAAGAAATTTCATCGACTAAAAGACCTTTTGTTTTAGGATCTATTTTGTTCTCTATCGCAAGTTCAGGTGTTAAAGGTATCAGCTCCATACCAAGCCAATGACCTTCTACCAATATTTTATCGGCTGCACCCTGTTCTTTGGGAGTAGGGAGACTCGCACTTACAGGAGCTGTTTGATTAGTCAAAGCTACTTGAAGCATTCCGTCTGTTAAAGGAGTTTTAGAACTTCCTTTCTTCGGCATATTTGACACCGGCTCACTAGAACCTAATATCATCTCTTTGATCTGTCCGTGAAGACCATGAACATCTTTTAGTGTGATAAATAATGGTTCTCTATCTCTAAGCAGATCTAGAAGTACTCCGTCTTTTACGTCATACTTTTTGGCTACATGTAAAAACTCAGCTATATTTTTTACTTTTTCATTATTTATAGCTTTTACAAAATCACCTTCTTTCATGCCTGAATAATATGCCTCTTCTTCTACCCAATTAACCAAAACTCCTTGTTCATCATCAGGCACATTAAATTCCATTCTCAATGTAGGAGTGATGTTGCTTACCGTCATTCCGGCCCATTCAGCATCACCGACACCAATGCGCGACATAGCGGCAATGAAGAAAACGAAAAGTAGAGATAATATTATTATCATCCTCTTTCTCTGTTTTCTTTTTTTCTTTATTTCGTAACCAATTTTAGGCACTTTGATCTCACTTTTGTTTTAAATTGTTTTTTATATCTACTTTTTCATAACCGGCACCGCAATCTTGACAAAGCCAAAGCTCTCTTTTAGATCCGGCCATATAAATTCCTATCATAGCTAAAGGAAGACCCAGCACAGGACCCACCCAAAACAAACATGCAAATGCGCCTATTACAATAAAAGTCATTGCCGCTCTCATGCTGTATCTACGTCCTTTGTACTCTTTCATTTCACCGCTACACAAATTACATATCAGAACTTTTCCCATATCGACTCTCCTTATAATTTATAACAACATTGCTATTAATTCTTATTTATCGAACCACACATGTACCGTTACCGACAAAAGCAACCTGCTGATTTCCGGCATCATTATTAGCCGGTGTTCTATCACCCGGATTTGATGTCTGTCCGTTTCTCCCGGCAGGCCCCATTGTTCCAACGCCTTGCTCAACCGCCGGCCCTGTCATTATTGCTTGACAGTTTGGACATCTGGCAAATCTTCCTGTTAGACTTTGAGCATTAACCTGCCAGTTACAACTTGGACATATCATATATGTAGGAGCAGCACTAGCTATAACTGCATTCTGTCCTGCTAAAGCCATTTGACTTCCGCAATTTGAACAAACAGGGAATTGACCTTGAATGCTTTTTGCTGTTGTATTCCAATTACATATAGGACAAACATATGCTCTTAAACTCAGATCTTGAGTAACCATGCCTGTTCTAGCCATAATAGCCTTACAATTAGGACATGTCGGATACTGACCAAGGTCATTTTGTGATTTCATCTGCCAATTACATTTTGGGCATATAAAAAAACCTGTGCTGTCAGGCCCCTGCCAGAAAGTAGGCGCTGAAGCAAGCTGCCCGAGAGCAACAGTTTGTAGATTTTTCCCTTGAACACCCGGAGAAGCAAAAGAACTCACAGCGTTTTTAGGAGTTGCATCAATCACAGCCATCGTACTTTTACAATTGGGACACACAGGAAATACTCCGGTATTATTCTTTGCTAATGTTTGCCAGTTACATGTGGGACATATAAACGGGCTCATTGTTGTATCCTGATTAATTATCCCTGACCTTGCCATTTTTGCCGAACAATTAGGACATGTTGGATACTGCCCCAGATCTCTTTGTGCAGACATCTGCCAATTACATTGAGGACATATAAAAAATCCTGTAGTTTCAGGACCCTGCCAAAAAGTCACCTTTTGCTGGCCCATCGGTACTTGCCCCTGGGTCTGAACCTGAGACTGTCCCTGAACAGGAACAGTATTTGCAACCCAGTCAAAAGGATTTACATTATTCCACCATCTTTTATTAACATCTGTTGCCATTGACATTTTACAGTTAGGGCAAACCGGAAAATTGTTCCCAGGAGCTACTTCCATTTGCCAGTTACATGCGGGACAAATATACCATTTTTTCCCAAATCCAAACGCAACCTGTGTTCCTACATTGCCGTTAACCCCAGACATTCCCTGTGATATTCTGGCTTGTCTATAAAGATCAACCGCAGTCTTTACTTTGCCGCTATATCCCCCAAATCCACGTACTCCAAATTGCCCAAGGATCTTATAAGATGTAGGATTTATGCTTCCCGCTATTACTGCCTCTTCACCCTTTCCGGCAACAAAATAAGCTATTTCACTCTGTGTCCCGGGCTTAGCAAAATAAGGATTTAGCGCGGATTCCAGAAGTTTTTGAGATAATGGATTAATAATTAAAAAGTATTTTGCTCCCTCAAGAGTTGGCGATACATTTGATCTTAGATTCGACCCGTCTGCTGCTACAACTATCTTTCCGCAAGCAGGATTACTCAATCTTGCATTTTTTTGTACAGGGGAAAATAAAGCATATATCCCGATACAGATAACTAAAACGACAGAACCCGCCACAAAGTATTTATTAAGGTCAGCTTCTCTCACTCTATTTTTAAACTTTTCGAGAGAGATGTCGGTAACCCTTTTACTTTGTCTATATTTGTTATTTTCGCTACCCATATTTTTCTCCTGCCTCTTATGTTTAAGGGCTATTTATTCTGTACTGTTTTATTTTGTTGAGGCTGCACAAACTCACTATATCTAAAAGCCTGATTTAAAATAGGTGCTCCTAACTGCCAATGCCCTTTATTAGGACCAAAGAACGGTCCGTGCTGATACGTATATGGTACAGTTATGAAAGTTCTTTCATTGTTCCTGAATATATCCAGAACTATTCCGTCATAAAATTTTGCGTTTTTCACGGTTTTCAAAAACAATACTTTACTTGTTATGTTCGATCTGTTAATTGAACAAATAATATCTCCGGTTAATACTCCTCTGGACATAGCCAGACCTTTACCCGCTTTAACAACATACATTCCTTTAACGGTACTAGGAATATCAAATTCTCTTCTAATGCTTCTTGTAAAAGGGGTAACTTCCATCCCCAGCCATATAAAGCTATTTCCTATCTCTATTACTTGCCTTTCAGGCGCTTCAGCTTTATTAAATTCAGGCATAGGAATACTTAATTCAAAAATAGCCATAAAAAAACATAACACTGATATCCCTGCTATTGTCATAAAAGCACAATACAGAGGCTGCTGCTTAACTTTTTCAATTATTCCGTCAATGCTTAATTTTTCGTTCATATTACCCTCAATAAAATTTCATCTGTTCTGCCGTTCCTAACAATTCTCATATTTACATTGTCGCCTGCCTTGAAATTTGACGCAATGGCAGGTATATCGTCTATATTGTTTATAGGTAGTCCGGCAATAAAAGTAATTATGTCTCCTCTTTCTATCCCTGCTAAATTAGCCGGTGAACCTATAGTTATTTTGTTGACCAAAACACCCGACGATCCTTGTGAGCCAAGGGTTTTAGCCATAACAGGATCAAGATCTATCGCCTCGATACCAAACCTTACGGGAAGGGCTTGAGAGGCCGTATTTGTTTGAACATTAGGCTTATTAGTTAAAGCCCCTTTTGTGTCAAGTGTTCGTGAATATGTTCGGTTTAGATTAGTAGATAAAAAGTCTTTTGCATCATTTATAGGGATAACAAATCCTGTTCCGTTAAACACTCCGGTAGGAGCATATATTGCTGTTGTAATACCAATAACTTCTCCGCTCAAATTCACAAGCGGGCCGCCGCTAGATCCTCTGTTTATAGGAGCATCAGTTTGAAACATATTTTTATATCTAACTCCGTTAATTCTTATTGATTTTCTTATTCCGCTTATTATTCCGCTTGTTACTGTTTGCTCCATACCAAAAGGGCTTCCCATAGCGATAACATATTCTCCTATAGTTACAAAACTGGAGTCTCCTATTCTAGCTTCCGGGAAAAGATCATTTGAATCGATCTTTAAAAGCGCGAGATCTTTTTGTATATCATGCGCAACATGTTTAGCGCTATAATCCCTTGAAGGCAGTCCTGGAACTGTCACTATAATATCCGTAGCGTCTTGAACAACATGGTAGTTAGTCAGAACATAACCCCGGCTGTCAACGATCACCCCTCCACCAATATTTTCATACCCTTTATTCCTTATAAATTTGTCTATAGTTCCGTCAAACGGCGGCAAGAATAATAGATCACTATTTGCCGCCGCTCTAGGTGAAGGACTTACGGGAGAACGTCTTATCCATGTAGCATGAATATCACAAACAGAAGGCAGTACATCATTAACCGCATCTGTCAATGATTCCTGAAAACCCATATGAGCAGTATTTGCGACAAGCTGAAACCCGCCGTGAGGTGTAGCTTTGGTCAGTGCCGCTACCCCGAAATTTTTAGCAGGAAACGGATTAGTCATAGCCGCCTGCCTTATTGGGCCGGGAAACACAGGCTCGCCTCGTAAGGGCTGTATAGGCTGCACGGGTTGTCTTACCGACCGCGGTTCATTCTCATTGGAAAACATGAATTCTTCCCGCTGCAGAATTACCCAACCGATAAGAACAACAGTCATAACTCCAAGCGCCACATACCAAGGTTTTAAAGATTTATCGCAAAATGATCCGTTATCCATTATTATTCTCTTTTTTAAAAAGATATCTTTTTCACTGTTACGACTGCGGGACTATATGCAGCTTGTGAAAAATTCCCTTGTTCATTATTTTTAAAATTTTTAGACATCCCATGAACCGCTTTTTTCTTATTCAATCCTCCAAACTGTACAAAAACAGCTAAAGACATAACAATACAAATAGCTGTTATTATCATAAGCCCAACCCACGGACTAACACATGTTTTAGAATCTTTTACTTTCAATTCTTTTTCCTGTTTTTACGCTACAAATTTTAGTTTTCTTTTTTTTCTTCTTTTTCCTGCATGCCTATGCCTACTGCAGCAAGACCGCCGATCAAAAGTATTAGAGGAACGCATCCTCTTAAAAAATCACCAAAATTATCCCACCAGCCTATGATCCCCATAATTCCCATTACTATCGCTATCGCTCCGCCTATTACATGTGTCATTATTCCTCCCTTTATCTACCCATTCTTAAAAGTAACACCAAACCCGCCATAAGGGTTTTCCCACTCAATAGCGTTTTTGGAACAAACCACTCTGCACGACCCGCATTCCAAACAATTTTCATAAGCCACATTGATAGTCTTGCCGTCTTCACTCTGCTCATATACTTTAGCCGGACATATCTTTAAACAAAATTTATCCTCACACTCCTCACACTTTTCAACTTTAATAATGATGTGAGAATCTTTAAATTTCTTAGTATCCACCAAAAATAATTTATCTTCTAATTTCATATTATCGTTACACCAAATTCCTAAAGGCTCCCCACATATCTGAGGCCATTTTGGTTTTATTTACATCTTTTAATACTTTTTTCAATATCCCTTTTTTAACTTCAGATTTTGATTTATCCGATACCCCAAAATAATCAACCAAAATATCATTAAATAGAGCTGGATAGTCATTTATAATGCTTTTGTTCTCATATAAAAAAGATATAAAGTTCTTAGCATTTTTCATATCTTTCATTACGAAACTATTATCAAGCTTATCTTTATACAATTTTAACATTTCAGCAGAATGATCTTTGCTTTTAATCGATTCTATAGCCGTCTCAGCCGCAAAAATACCCGAAGCCATTGCTAAATTAACTCCTTCATGAAAAAAAGACGCATTCAATAGACCTGCCGCATCACCAACAAGCATCAATCCGTCGCGGTACAATCCGGGTAAGTTTCTATAATTGTCTGACGGTATCATATGCGCCAAATACTCTATTGTCTCCCCGTCTTTAACATAAGGTCTCACTGCCGGATGGTTTTTAAAATCTTCCAGTACATCATTAGGATTCTTGTCTTTAACATTTTTAAGGAAATCACTTAAAGAAAACCCAACACCGACAGAAATACTATCATGATTTGTATATATAAAACCGTTACCTAAAAGTCCCTTAACTGAATCTCCAAAAAATTCTAATGCCGCTCCTTCTTTACCCGCGACACAAAATCTATCTTCAATAACTTCCGGAGACAGCTTAATTATTTCTTTAACAGCTATAGATCTTCGTTCCGGGACTATTCTCTTTCTTAGGCCCGCTTTTTCCGAAAGTATTGAATTAGCTCCTTCGGCGCAAATAACAATATCAGCTAAAAGGCTGTCATCATCCCAGCCGCTTGTTATCCCAACTATCTTCCCTTTTTCATACAGAAAATCCCGCACGCAATAATTACATATAATATTCGCTCCGGCTTTTTCCGCTTTAGAAGCAAACCACCTGTCCATTTTTGCTCTTTTAGCCATGAATGAATGATTGAACGGCGGAGTATTAAACGCTCCCGGCCTCATTTCAAAAGCTAATTCACTATCGCCTGAAAGAATAGAAAACCTTCGTTTAGAAACAAATCTTTCCCAAGGCGCCTCTTCCAAATACTCGGGAAATAATTTTTCCATAACCGGCGAGAAAAATATACCGCCGAACATATTTTTAGCACCCGGATAATCACCGCGCTCAATAACTACAACATTGACACCGCTTTTTGCGAGAGTATATGCACAAGCAAGCCCTGAAGGGCCTGCTCCTACAACTATGACATCAACTTTATCTCTGTATTTCATTTTATTTCTTTTTAGTCTTACCGGTTATCACTCTTGCAACCGAGGCCAAATATTTTCCTGACGAATAAATACTTTTGTGAACTATCTTTTTATCATTTTCAACTTTTTTATTTTCATTGCCCAAATTACCCGAATGTGCTTCTAAAAGTATTTTCCATTCTTTCGGAAAATTTTTACGCATATACTCACAATGGACGCAATCATGTTCACACAACACTCTATCCTCACCAAACTGCCTGGTAACCAAAAAACATTTATCGGCTTTTTGCTTAAATACTAAACATTTATCACAATCATGTTCATCAGAACTTACAAGTTCTTTCATCTCATAACATTTTGATACATTATTTTTACTGAGGTCTTGTGAAACTTGTTTAGCATTATCGTCATCGTTCTTTTCATCCTGCTTTTTCATCGTCTTTTGATCTTTGGAATAATAAGTACCCATAAATTCACAAGTCGCGCAGTCATGCTGGCATTGAACCTTTTTTGAACCGAATTCTTTGATCAGAAGAAAACATTTTCCGGCTTTTTCTCTGTAAACTAGACATTGCTTGCAGTTATGAAGATCAGAATTTTTAAATTTTTTATAATCGTAGCAATGCGGTATGAGCTCAGTAACAGTATCAGACAATTGTGAAGATATTCCATTGTCGTCAATAAAACGAACTAGATCATCTTTCAAAATACGCCTATGCCCTCCGCCGGTTTGTTTAAATTTCAACTTTCCTTCTATCGCCCAGTTTCTGATAGTGAACCTTGTTACATTGCAAAACTTTGCAGCTTGGGACGTAGTTAAGTACTTATCGTCATTATTATTTTCATTGTTTTTTTCTATTTCTTTCATCTTAATCACTTCCCGTATCAGAATACCTTATACAAATTTTTATCATCATATGGGCAAAAAAATTTTATCAGTTTGGTGTCTGATGCCCTTTAACAAAAGTGCTGTGAGTTTTAGTCAATTTATACACATCACAATCCTCACATTTCCCGTTAGTTCCCTGCTTACAAATTCCGTCCA
>JADGBB010000020.1 GCA_015231715.1 Candidatus Omnitrophota bacterium | reverse complement strand
TTTCAAGTGGGCCGACAAATTCAAGTCATCTGACAATAAGAATTTACAAAGTAAAGCCGCTGATATGCTGGATGTCGGCAGACGGATGATAAGAGGACTTCTAGGATATGAGCATAATATTCTGGATGCGGTATTTTGAAAAAAGACTTCCCCAGGTTATTTACGCACTTTTTCACTAATAAGCCGGACGGTTTGGGTATGGGGTTAGCTATCAGCCGTTCTATTGTCGAAGCGCATGGAGGTAAATTGAGCGCAAAGAACAATGTTGATCGCGGGGCATCTTTTCAGTTTACCATTCCTGTATATAACCGGGAAGATTAAATGAGTTCTACCATATACATAGTCGATGACGATGTTTCTGTAAACAGGGCTTTAGCCATATTGCTGAAAGCACATAATTTTAATGTTAAGACATTTGTGTGCGCTAAGGATTTTCTGGCTTCTAAACGTCTTAAAACATCTGCATGTCTCGTGCTTGACGTCAGCCTTCCTGAAATGGACGGTATAACTCTTCAAAAAGAAATGACAGACAGGCAACTCACCATCCCGATAGTTTTTATTACAGGTCACGGGGATATTCCTATGAGCGTAAAAGCCATGAAAGGAGGGGCTGTTGATTTTTTGACAAAGCCTTTCACGGATACGGATCTATTGGAGGCCATCAGTCGTGCTATCTCAAAAGATAAGACACAGAATAAAGATCAGGCCGAAATATCTTCGATAAAACTTCGTATGGGTACTTTGTCACCACGTGAACTTGAAGTTTTTAAATTAGTTGCCAAAGGCATGCTTAGTAAACAGGTTGCATACAAACGCGGAGTTTCGCTGCAGACTATCAAAGTTCATCGTGGACGAGTCATGAAAAAAATGCAGGCCGAAACTGTTACCGAACTTATCCACTTTGCCGAAAAAGCCGGAGTTATTTCCTCCAAAAATTGAATTAACTTATATACTATACAAAATAGCACTTTCGCAAATATCTACCCGAAAAGACCCTATTATACCCAAGTACAATTGATATCTTTTTTTGTTTTCTATACTATGACATTTGTTTTCAAATTATTTTAAAAAAGATAACGATGCTCTCGGCTGCAGGATTTAATGCAGCTTCCTGCGTCCAGGTGAGTACTCGATTTTTAGAATAATGTAAATGAGAAGAAGAAAAAACAATGAATAGGGAGGAAACGTTATGAAACGAACAAAAAAAATGGTGTCGGTTATATTGGCGGTTGCTGTTATGGTAACTTGGTGTATACCGAGTTTTGCCGCTGTGCAGGATGTTGTTAGCGGTGGCGCGGCTCCCGGAGTAAACATAAACGCAAGTGGTATTTTGGACGGTGTTCATATGGATACTGATGATCTCGGCGCCGGTGCTAATACGTTTTTGAACATTACAGCGGGGTCTAATATTTATACCGCAAACTCAGCCGGCGGAAATGTGACAAATTCCCTGCTATCTGCGGCGTATGCCGATGATGCCAGTTTTGCTTACTTCACTTTTGCAGGGGATTCAAAGGTGTTTGGGACCATTGGTGTTGGAGCAATTATAATGCAAATGGATCTTATCGGCGGCGTGGGTACTACGGTAGATTTCTATGGGAGAGTTCTTAATACTACATTGAATGTAGATGCCGGTACAGTGAATTACAGAAGTGGTGTCATTACAGACGCAGTAACGAATACAAATTTTACAGGTGACGGTACGATAAATGTTTATGCTAATACGCGTGTAACAGGCGACATCAGCATGTTGGGCGGTACGGCAAACCAGGGCACATTGAATCTTATGGGAGCAGCAGCCGGTAGTGATCAATGGACTGGCTCAATGGGCACAGCGTTTGCTCTTAAGTCTATACAAGTTGACGGCGGAAGTACTGCCGGAGTGACCTCACAGATTACAGGTGCTGTGCACACGTATGAGTTTGATCTTGGAACAAATACGTTGAACCTTCGCGGTGCTTTCGCTAATGAGTTGATATCTGCAGCCGGGAATGGGATCAATACGACGCTTGCTAGCGCGACGGTCTACGGCAATATCGATGCCGTCGGGGCTTTTACCTATACCGGAGATCCCATCGTTAATGTGACTATCCCTACGGGGACGTTCATCCCTGTTGGTACTATATTTACTATTGTAGATAATAACGGCGCCGGGGCAACGGGACAAACTGTAACGGTGGCGCTTGCAGGCGGGACAAATCCTCTTTACACGTTTACTGCCACTCCCACCAACGTGGGAAATATACAATTAGAATTGAGCAAGATACCGCTACAGGCATCGGATGATCCGGTAGTAGATACCATAATCGACGCAGCTAATGATCCGGATATGAATGAAGTCGTAATTGCGATCAATAACATGACGGATCCTAACGTGGTTAAAAGTGCGGTTGCACAACTTGACCCTTCGTCTTCAAGTAGAGCGACGCCTCAAGCGACATTTCAGGGGACTAGACAGTTTCAGAATCTTTGGGTATCTCGTCTAGACGCCTGCAGCATAATCGACAGAAACTCATCCGGTTACCAGAGCGGGATGACCGGCATTTCTACGGGGGATATAATGGAAGGCTCAGGGACAGCTGAAGATATAGGTATTTGGGCAAAAGGTTTTGGATATTTTGGAGAGCAAGGTAATAGGGGCAGCTTTGACGGGTATGACATTCAAACTCTTGGAGCGGTGCTTGCTGCAGACACTCCTCTTGGTCCGGATACACGAATAGGTGTCGGATTTGGATATTCACAAAGCGAAATAGATGGAAAGAAAAGCGATGCCAATACTGATTTTGATACGTATCAAGCAACAGTCTATTTAAGGCATCAGATCGAAGACTGGTATATGAACGCTAGCGGCTCATTTGGATGGAATGAGTATGAAGGTAATAGGTACATCTCATTTACCGGTGTAAATCGTCTTGCAAAAGCCGATTATAATGGCCAGGAATACGCAGCGTATGTGGACACAGGATATAATTTTCACATTAATGAGTTCACAATAACGCCCGTTATTTCAATGCGTTACAGCCATGTAAATATAGGTGCCTATACGGAAACCGGTGCCGGAGCTCTTAATCTTAAAGTTGATTCTCAGAGTTATGATTTTCTTGAGTCAGGCGTCGGCGGAAAGGTTGCTTATGATTTTAAACATAATGATCAACTGTATGTTCCGGAGATACATGGTAAGTGGTTTCATGAGCTGATGAATCCAAAAATGAAACAGACTACGACATTTACAGCCGAAGGAGCCGGGGCTATTACAACCGAGGGTGTGAAGTCATCTGATGATACATATAATGTCGGTGCAGGTCTTTCATTCACTCCGTTTGCATGTAGTTCGGTAGCATTTTCGATCGAAGCGGTTTACGACTATTACTGGACAACTGAAGAGTACGCTGCTCATCAGGGAACGCTTAGGGCTACAATTCGGTTCTAAGTTAAGAGGAGTTTAAAATTTCTAAATCGAAAAAGATAAAATCAGTTCCGAAGCGGATAGTTATTCGCGGTGAACCCATTGTAAGGAGTTTTGCCGTAGGACGGGTGTTTTATTATCAGGACATTTTAACGCGTGAAATCGAGAAAAAAAAATTAACTGAAAAACAAGTTGAAGAAGAGCTGGAAAGATTAGAAAAAGCGATCAACAGAGTTTATAGTGACCTGGAAAAATTAAAGTCAAAGGTGTCTAATGAGATAGGTACTGGACATGCGGAGATTTTTGGTGCTCATCAACTGATCTTGAAAGACGAAGAATTGGTTAATGATATTATAAAAAGTTTAAAGAAGAAGAAGGTTAATGTTGAACAAATTGTTCAGGAAGTATTTGGAAAGTGGGAAAAAAAGATAAGGGGTCAAGAAATATCAGCCATTCAAGAGAGGGCAAATGATGTTACGGATGTCGGTAGGCGCCTTCTCAGGGCTCTAGTCGGAAGGGCGCACAAAAATAGTGTTTTGGACTGCTATAAAGATTCTGTAATATTTGCGCATCGGCTTCTTCCTTCAGATACTGCCTCTTTTAATAAAAAAAATGTAAAAGCTATCGTTACGGTTGAAGGCACGCAAAATTCACATTCTGCGATACTCGCAAAGGCATTGGATATTCCATTTATTTCAAAAATAAATATCCCAATTGATTCACTCGCTCAGGGAACAATAGTTATTGTTGATGGTGAAAAGGGAATAGTTATTGTCAATCCGACCCAGGCAGAGCTTGAATCCTATCCTTTATTAATTCAAAAGAGGTTGAAACAGAGGATCAAAGTTTTAAAACTTATTAAAAATATTAATTTAAAAAAGGATGGAGAGCCAATTAAAGTAAATGCTAATGTATCTTCTTTAGGGGATATCAAAATGGCTGTAGATTGCGGGGCGGATGGTATCGGTCTTTATCGTACAGAACCGCTTTATATGGACAGCCAAAATTTTCCTGCTGAAGAAAATCTGTACTCTCAATTAGTTGAGTCTTTGGATTGTGTGGGCGAACAAGAGGTTAATCTTAGGCTCTTAGATATTGGCGGAGATAAAACACTGCCCTTTCTGGATATTGTGGAAATTAAAGATCCGGCTTTAGGATTAAGCGGAGTAAGGCTGCTTTTAAAATATCCCAGTTTATTAGAGATGCAGCTAAGGGTTTTTCTGAGATTGAGTGCAAAATTTAACGTGAAGGTTTCTGTCCCGATGGTTACTCTCCCTACTGATATGATAGAAGTCCGGAAGTATTTTTCGCAGGAAAAGGAGAAGCTGCGCAAAGAGAAAGTATCTTTTAACGAAGACCTTTTTCTGGGATCTATGATCGAAACCCCGGCTGCACTTTTGTGTATTGATGATGTACTTCTGCATTCTGATTTTTTATGTATCGGGACAAATGATCTAGTGCAATATGTTATGGCTGCGGGCAGAGAAAAAATAGAAGTTTCTGAATATTACAAGGCCGGAAATCACCTTATTGTTAATTCTCTTAAAGACATTATCCTAAAAGCTAAAGAGGCCGGTAAAGATTGCAGTATCTGCGGAGAATTAGCAGGCAATCTTAATTTCACAAAAATGTTTTTGGATATTGGATTAAGGAACTTTAGTGTGCAGTCAGCCTTGGTTCCTTACATTAAATACAAAATAATTCGTCTTACAGAAAATAGAGCAGAGTTGCACTCAGGGAAAGATAAATAGATATGTGTAATGCTTAGTAAAACTCTAAGGAGTGACGATGGGTGTGGGTATTAAAAAAATATTATTTCAAATAAGCGTAGTCGTTATTTTTTTTAGCGCCGCAATCGTTGGTAATTGTCAGCAAACCGATGAGAATAAGCTAACGCTTAGTATTTTTCATTCGCCTGGCTGTTCCTCTTGTATCAAGGTCGAGAGGGAAATTGTACCTAAAATAGAGGAAAAATATGCGGATAAGATCATCCTGGAATACCGGGATATCGATATTATTGAAAATTATACGCTTTTACTGGGTCTCCAGGAAAAACACGGTATTGTGTTAAAGGGGTCTCTCCCAGTATTTTATATGTGTGGGCATTTTATAAACGGATATGACAATATTAAAAACGGCTGGGAGAGTTTTATTGAAAATGCCATGAAGTTATCTTGCGAGAAAGACCCAGGGGTATTGCCGGAGGTAGATCTTATTTTGAGATTTAAAAGGTTCACGCCCGCTATCATTATCGGCGTCGGATTTATTGATGGACTTAACCCTTGTGCTTTTACGGTTATCATATTTTTCATGTCATTTATGGCTTTGCAGGGATACAAGAAAAAGGAACTAGTCGGAATAGGTATCAGTTTTATTTTCGCGGTGTTCATAACATACCTATTGATAGGGTTAGGGGCGTTCGGATTTCTTTATCGACTGAACAGGTTTTGGCTTCTGGTAAAGATCATCAATTATTCAATAGGGGTTTTCAGTATCATATTCGGTATTTTAGCAGCATATGATTTCTTTAAGTTTCTTTCGACAGGAAAAACCGAAGGGATGTTACTGCAGCTGCCGAAAGGCATTAAAAATCAGATACATAAAGTGATCCGGTTATTCGGCAGGGTAACCAATAGAACCACAGGGATAAGAGCCGAACGAAAATCGTCTATTAAAGTGATAGTGAGCGCATTGCTTACGGGTTTTCTTGTCTCGCTTCTGGAGGCGGTTTGCACGGGGCAGGCTTACCTCCCTACCATATCATTTATTTTAAAGACTTCGCCGCTTAAACTGAAGGCGGCGGGATATCTTCTGCTTTACAATTTTATGTTCGTGGTGCCGCTTTTAATAATATTTGTTTTCGCTGTACTTGGCGTAACAACAGAACGATTTTCCGGTTTTTTTAAAAAGTATCTTTTGCCGATAAAGTTTATCATGGCGATACTTTTCTTTGGGTTTGGTGTATTTTTGATATGGAGAGCATAACTTTTTAGGAGGGATCATATGAAGGCACGTATAGTAGTTGCAATCATCATGGTGACATTAGCGGCTCATACCGCCTGGTGCGCTGAAACACCGATACGTTTTGATTTTGAAAAAGATACTCAAGGATGGATGATCCCGGATTGGGCGCTGTATCAGAATGACGTTGTCGGTGAAAGTGTATCGATAAGTTCGGAACATTTCTCCTCCGGAAAGTCATCGCTTGCGCTTAAATGCGCTTTCCCAGGAGATTCTTGGGCCGCGGCTATTGTCGAATATCAAGAAGATCTGAAGATAAACCTAGAGGGGTACAAAAGCATCTCTGTTGATATTTATCTTCCCGAGGACGCGCCGTCGGGAGAGATGGCTGCTAAGATCATACTGACCATTGACAAAACAGATCAGTGGATCGAATCCCGGGACGTTGTTCGACTGAATATCGGCAAGTGGGTGACTGTTAAAGTTCCTCTTGATATGTCTGAGAAAGGGGAGATGTGGGCATGGAAATGCAATAAAGGTGAAGAATGTGTTATTGGAAACCTAAGCGAAATAAAAAAGATAGCGGTTAGAATAGAGTATGATGTGAGTACCGCCAAATCCGGACCGCCTTATAACGGCGCCGTCTACATTGACAATGTGGTCATTGAGTAATGAAAGAATCCGCGCGATATTCTCGGGACAAGCAAAAAGTCTTTATTGTGGACGATGATATTTCAGTGTGCCGTGCATTAAGTGTGCTACTGGGTACATATGGATTTATAGTTGAGACATTCACCTCTTCAGAAAATTTCTTTAAAGCTGTACCCGACAACGTGCAGGGTTGTTTGCTCCTAGACATCCACATGCCTGTGATGGACGGATGGAAAACCTTGAAGCGGATAGTCGCCTCCAAGTCCGGCCGGCCGGTGATACTTGTTTCAGCGACTAAGAACGGTGGAATTAGAGAAATGGCTTTAAGCGCTGGGGCTGTAGCATATTTGCAAAAACCGTTCGATGACCGGACGTTAGTTGATCTAATTCAAGGGGTGTTGTTGTGAGGGTTATAATAGGTGGCCTTATTGGATGTTCTATAGGTTTTGCGATCGGATATTTTGGCAAATGTGCCTCAGGTATGTGCCCATTAACCAATGATCCTATTGTTAGTACATTAATAGGAATTCTCTTGGGCATAATGATTACAATGTTGAAAAAAAAATATTAAATGTGCATCATTCAGTCTGGCAATTCTGATATTTCAAAGGGGTATTTTTAGTGCATGGCGATACGATTAACTCGGAGGCGATCCCGAATGGAAAAAAAACGGAGTTTTTCTTTGAAAGTTACCAGTTGGTGCTGAGTTTCAAGAGTGATAATGTTGTGCTCTTCGACCGGGAATAACGGTCGTGAAATTGAGTTAACTCCAAGTAAAAAATATTATTTATAATAGTTGGATGTAAACACACTTTTCTGTGCACTTGACAAAGAATACCTGTTTGTTATAATGAAAGTAAGTAAACAAATACTTACCACATAAGCATCAGTAGAAAGGAGAAGCTTGTGAAGAAATTAAAGATACCACGCAGAGAAGCGATAATAAACTCCGCCAGAGATTTGATATTAGAAGGCGGGGTTCAAAACGTAACCATAAGGAATATTGCAAAAAAAAATGATATAACTGAAGGGGCAATATATAAACACTTTAAAAGCAAAAAAGAAATATTGCTTGGAGTAGTGGATGCCTTTGGCAGGGAACTAATAACTGTTGTAGATTCAATGATAGGGACCGGCAGGGATTCCATAACTATCCTTAAGGATATTATGAAAAAACACATGAAATTTTCAGAAAAAAAGAAGGGAATGTTATTCTCAATCACAGCTGAATCTATACATTTTGATGATGACGAAATAAGGCTGGCGATATTAGGTATAATTGAAAAATATATAAAAAAAATAGAGGATATTTTGAAACAGGCGAAAAAAAACAAACTTATTAATTGTGAGATAGATGTAAGGTCTGTTAGTTTTATATTTTTTGGGATGATTCAATCAGCTATAGTTCAGTACGCTTTAACTAATTATAAAAGCACTCCTGTGAGCAAATTCAACGCTATGTGGAAAGTATTTATTGAAGGTATAAAGAAAAGGCAATAGAACGAGGACTAAATGAAAATACTGATCATGACCAATACATATAAGCCCGTTCTTGGAGGATTGGAACGTTCAATTGAGATAGCTGCAGGCGAGTATCGAAAAAGAGGGCATGAAGTACTTATAGTTTGTCCGGAATATAAAAAATCTCAACACGAAGAAGGGGTTTTAAGGATACCTGCTTTAAAAGATCTGGGTGAGAACAAATTTTCCCTGCAGATACCGGTACCCGGTATAGAGGATAAGATCTTAAAAAAGTTTATCCCTGATATTATTCATCTGCAGCATCCATTTTTAATTGCGGAAAGTGCTTTAAGAATATCCGAAAAAAACAAGATACCTCTGGTGTTAACTTACCATACTTTATTCGAGCAGAACCTGGATCATTATTTACCTGTATCTTTAGATATTATGAAAAAGTTCATAATAAAATTGTTTACCGGATTCGCTGAACTTTGTGACGCGGTTATAGCACCAAGTGACAGCATAAAAGATTTATTGAAGGAAGAGCATCAAGTTAAAACGCAAATAGAAGTTATCCCTACAGGTATTTATGTTAAACAGTATGATAAGTTCAATAAAGCGGATTCTCGAAGAAGATTAGGCATTCATCCTGATATTAAACTTATTGGTTTTATAAGCAGGATATCTAAAGAAAAGAACCTGGATTTTCTTGTAAAAGCTGTATCTTTAGCAATGAAAAAAGATGAAGACCTTCATTTTCTAGTGGCAGGTAAAGGTAACTATGAAGAAGAAATTAAAAATCACTTTCATAATGAGAACTTAAATTCAAGATTCCATTATGTAGGAATATTGGAAGGAGATGAACTCATCTGCGCATATGACGCATTAGATGCATTTGTCTACGCGTCAAAATCTGAGACACAGGGCTTAGTACTAGCTGAAGCAATGGCTTCCGGGGTTCCGGTTATAGCGTTAGATGCTCCCGGAGTGAGAGACATTGTCAAAGACGGAGTAAATGGATTTTTAATAAATGAAGAAAAGTCAGAATTGTTTGCCGAGAAGATAATCGATTATTTTTCTATCAAAGATAAAAACGCAATAAGTAAAAATGCTCTCAAAACAGCACAAGAATATTCTGTGGAAAAATGCATAAATAAAATACTTAGCCTGTTCAACCTTTTGATAGAAAACGGTAAAAAACAAGAGAGACCAAATAAAAGTAATTGGGAAAAACATTTGAGAGGGTTAAAAACTGAAATTGAACTGTTATCAAATCTAGGCGATGCTACTAAAACGGTTTTTGGGGACAAAAAATGAATAAAAATCTAAAAAAATTTAAAAATATAAACCAAGAAGCTCAAAAAATAAAGGAAGATGAGCTTGACTCTAAAATGACAGAATTATTAAAACATGCTGATCAGGCGATGTATAAAGCTAAAAAGATGGGAAAAAACCCAAGCGCAAGAAAATCACTACAAGGAGTTTCAATTTCACCCGGGATAGGGATGGGGAAAGCTTTAATTTATAAAGATATTTTAAGCCGCAATCTTTTTACCGGAAATATTCCAAAAGAAAATGTCAATAAGGAAATTAAAAGGATAAACGAGATAAAAAAACACGTTATTAATGATCTTAACGCAACTCGGGATATTGTTGAAAAAGATATAAGCAAAGGACACGCGGAAATATTTGAGGCTCACAAAGTTATACTCGAGGATGAACAGATTGTAAAAGATATAGAATCTATTGTTATAAGAGATCTAGTTAACGCTGAACAGGCCGTTAAAAGAGTATTTTTCAAGTGGGCCGACAAATTCAAGTCATCTGACAATAAGAATTTACAAAGTAAAGCCGCTGATATGCTGGATGTCGGCAGACGGATGATAAGAGGACTTCTAGGATATGAGCATAATATTCTGGATAGGCTGCCTAAAAACACAATAGTGGTAGCCAAACGGCTTCTCCCTTCAGATACGGTTAATATTGATGAAAAGAACATATCCGGGTTAGTGCTCGAACAGGGGAACCGCCATTCTCATAGTGCCATAATAGCTAAGGCTATGGGGCTCCCTGCGATCTCAAAAATAAAGGAAATTGATTCGAAAATAAAAGAAGGAGATGAAATAATTTTGTTGGGAGAAGAGAACAAGGTTATCGTCAACCCGAATAAAAATGATAAACAGAAATATGAGAGTATTCGGAAGAAAGAGAAACAATACAAAGTATCAAAGAAGCCGATCATTATGAAAAATGGAGAGGCAATAAAAGTTTATGCGAATGTAGCGACAGAATCTGAAGTTAATAAGGCTTTAAAGAACGGTTGTGACGGTATCGGACTTTTTAGGACAGAAAGAATATATATGGCGCTTGATAACTTGCCGGATGAAAAGTATTTGATAAAGGAAATGGATAAAATATTGGATCATGCCAAAAATAAGGAAATAACAATACGGCTGTTAGATATAGGATCGGATAAAAATCTGCCATATATAGATATCGAGGATTACATGGATCCCTCTTTGGGAATACGAGGGGTAAGAACACTTTTGAAATATGATGAATTGCTTAAAGTACAGTTGAAAGCACTTGTTTTATTAAGTAAAAAGTATTTGTTCAGAATATTAGTACCTATGATAACGCTACCTAGTGAAATTGATGAAATAAAGAAATATCTTAAAAACACAATAAAACAGTTAACAAAAGAAAATGGCGATGAGTATAGTAATATCCCTGTCGGGGCAATGATCGAGACTCCTGCCGCGGTTATGGGGATAAAAGAAATATCAAAAAAAGCAGATTTTTTAAGTATTGGAACTAATGATCTTATTCAGTATACTATGGCCTCCGGCAGGGAAAACAATGAATTAACGGAATATTTTGATAAGGGACCTGAAATAATCATGGAAAGCCTTGCGAATGTAGTTAATGTCGCTAAAGGGTTAGGGATTGATTGCGGTATATGCGGAGAAATAGCCGGTGATGAGAAATGGATAAAATCTCTTCTTGATATTGGGATAAGAGAATTTAGTGTTTCCCCCGGAAGTATATCTTTCTTGAAAAAGGAGATATCGGGTTGGATCTTTACCTGAAATGAGATTACCCGACCGTATACAGTAAAATCACCCAAATATACTCAGGTACAATTGACCACATCTTGAATATAGCACATAGTATTATAATTAACCTAGAAAAGTTCAAATCCAAAGTAAATAAAAAATACAATTAGGAGAGAACATGAAATATTTACGAAGTGTGATCATAAGTGTATCAGTATTTGCTAATACTATATCATTTTTCGGACAGGCATCTGCGGAAATGGGAAACGGACCGTATGAAGAGAATATTTCTAACAAAGGAGGAGCAATGAAGGGTAATGACAAAATTGAAAACGCGGCGATATATGTTTTACCGACTTTACCATACGCCAAGAACGATTTGGAACCGGTAATTTCTGCGAAGACTATCAGCTTTCACTATGGCAAACATCACAAAGGATATATCGACAAGGTGAACAAGCTGGTAGCAGGAACTGAATTCGCGGGTCTGCCGCTTGAGAAAATTATAGCTGAAACAGCAGGCAAAGTGGATAAGACCGAGATATTTAATAATGCAGCGCAAGCGTGGAACCACGCTTTTTATTGGAAGAGCTTGACCCCGAATGGCGGAGGGGAACCACCTGCGGCATTGAAAATAAATATCGAGGCAGCTTTTGGAACCGTGGATGAGTGTGTGAAAGAGCTGGCAACAGCGGCAACCAGCCAGTTTGGAAGCGGATGGGCGTGGCTTGTACTGGATGGAGATAAGCTTAAAGTGATCAAGACTAGTAATGCGGAAACACCCCTAACTAAAGGAATGAAACCGTTATTGACAATTGATGTGTGGGAGCATGCTTACTACCTGGATTATCAGAATCTGCGTGCAGACCACGTAAACACTGTTCTTGAAAAATTGATTAATTGGAGCTTTGCAGCGGACAACCTTAAGTAAAATAGATTGAGCAAATATAAGGGTGCGGAGGGCTAATATGCAAAAATCAAAACCAAAAGTATCTATAATAGGTGCCGGGAATGTTGGGAGCACATTCGCTTATGCTCTTATGATAAGAGGGATAGCCAGAGAAATAGTTATTATCGACCAGAATGAAGAAAAGGCAAAAGGCGAATGCATGGATCTTAACCATGGTATGAGTTTTGCCCATCCAACGGAAATCTATTCTGCGGGATATGAAGGATGCAAAAATTCCGATATTGTAGTGATAACCGCGGGTGCTAAACAAAAACCCGGGCAAACAAGACTAGATCTTGTCCAGACAAATGTCGATGTATTCAAAGAGATAGTTCCACAAATTCTGAAACATGCCAAAGACGCTATTATTATTGTTGTGACGAATCCTGTAGATATTTTAACTTATGTAACCATGAAAATATCAGGACTGCCTTCAAATAGAGTTCTTGGATCAGGAACTGTGCTGGATACTTCAAGGTTTCATTATTTAATAAGTCAACATTGTGAGATAGATCCGAGAAATGTGCATGCATATATAATCGGAGAGCATGGTGACACGGAACTTCCGGTATGGACGAGTGCCACTATAGGCGGTATGGAAATAAAGAAATATTGTCCGACATGCAAGAATTTCAATCATTGCAAAAGAGAAGAGGAACTAGAAAAACTTTTCGAGGAAGTTAAAAGCTCAGCTTATAGAATAATAGAAACTAAAGGCGCGACATATTACGCTATAGGGCTTGCTTTAGAGAGAATAGTTGAAGCTATTTTGCGGGATGAGAACTCAGTGTTGCCGGTCTCAACGCTAATCAAAGACTATTATGATGTTAGTGATATTTATCTCAGTGTCCCTTCCGTAGTTAACAAGAACGGGGTGGAGCAGTTTCTGAGAATTGAACTTTCTGAAAAAGAACAGGGGCTTTTCAAAAAATCAGCACATTCATTAAAAGAAATCATTAACGGCATAAAATTTTAACAGAAGAAAATTAGTATGATCATTATGGAAGAGCAAAAATTTAAAAATATTAAAATTGATTCTATATTTTTTGACTTGGATGGCACTCTTGTAGACTCTAAAGACGATATTGTCGAGGGGGTAAATTATACCTTAAAAAAACTAGGGTTGGAGTCCAGGGATTACGAGGAGATAGTGTTATTTATAGGCGGGGGTGTTGTTGATCTTATAGAAAAATCTGTAGGTAAGTCCGATCCAAAAACTATAAAGAAAGGGGTAGATATTTATAAAGAGTATTTCAGTGATCATCTTAATGAAAAAAGCACTTTATATCCCGGAGTTAAAGAAACTATAAAATATTTTAAGGATAAAAATTTAGTAGTTGTTACAAATAGAGGTAAATATCTTGCCGAGAAAGCATTAAAAGGGTTTGGGATAATTGATTATTTTAAAGGTGTAGTAGGCGGAGATGACGAAGAGTGCCTTAAACCATTAGCTTGCCCGATCAATAAAGGGTTTGAATTCTTCAAAGGCGAGAGAGAAAGATCTATGATGGTAGGGGATATGGTATATGACATTTTAGCAGGCAAAGCGGCAGGTGTAATAACTTGCGGTGTTACTTATGGGATAGGCAAAGAGAAGGATCTTATTGAAGTTAGACCGGATTATATGATTGACAGTATCGCGCAGCTTAAAAATGTAATTATACCCAGGTACAATTGACGCCTTTCTGTATAAAGCCTAATATTAAACTAAATAAAAGTTAACGTTTTAAATAAAGGAGAATTGTATGAAGAAATTTTTATTATTTATGCTTGCGGGTTTATTTTTAATAATCTCAGCTACCGGATGTAACACATTAGAAGGCATGGGACGGGATGTCAAGAATGCGGGAAGCAGTATGGAAGGGGCCGGCAGTAATTAAAAATATTTATAAAGGATGACAATATGAGGCAGGGAAAGTTGTGTCAATTATTTCTGTTGGTTATGTGTCTATTTTTGTCATCGGGATGTGCTAATTTACGAAATGCAGTTCCGGAAAAGTTTGTAGGGAAAACTGTTATTTCAGGGATGCCTGAGATACGCTACTACACAGACAAGCCCTCGCCCATTTTTATGTGCCGGAGCCTTGAGGATTCCTTTAAACAAGAAATGAGATCAGATTATCTTGTTGACGGAATAATGACTTACCCCGCGCTTATTATCGGGGGAGGAGTATCCAACAGCGCTTACGGTATCGGTATATTGAACGGGTGGCTAGAGGAAGGATCACGTCCGATTTTTAAAATAGTTACAGGTTATTCAAGCGGATCGCTGCTGGCTGTCATAACGTTTGCGGGGAAAGAATATGAAGACCGGTTCGCTGCGTTTTATACATCATTGTCGACGAAAGAAGTCATGAATTCTAAAAGTCTTTTAAGTTTACCATTCAGTGATTCTTTGAAAAGTTCGAAGCTGTTCGCTAAAATGATCGATGACATGGTTGATGAGGAGCTTAGGACTAGGATAGCCGAGGAGCATTCGAAAGGACGGAGGCTCTATGTAGGAACATCTGATCTTGACGCACAGGGCTTTGTTATATGGGACATGGGCGCTATCGCATCGGAAGGCGGCACGAATTCTATATTGATGTTACGAAAAGTTATTCTTGCTTCATGTTCTTTTCCGGTAGTAGTACCTCCGGTGTATTTTCATGTTGAAGCAGACGGCAATAGTTATGATGAGATGCACGCCGATGGAGGGGTTGTAGGCGGACTTTTCTATATTGAACAGTTAATAAAAGATGCGGAAATTAACGGCATATCTTCCGGGATATATCCTCGAGGATCAAGAACTATGTTTTATGTTTTGAACTGCTGTTATATGTCGCCGCATTCTAGACAGGTAGAGGATAACCTTGAGGCTATAACATCACGCCTTATTGAGACCAACGGATCGTCGAAAATGAGCGGGGATACTTACAGGATGTATGCGCTCGCGAAAGAAAATGGATGGGATTATAATTTGGCGTATATTCCCGAAGATTTTGTGCCCGATCAAAATGAAATGTACGATGTAGCGGAAATGAAGAGGTTGTTTGCGCGTGGATACGAGGACGCGATAAAAGGATATAAGTGGCATAAAGCCCCGCCGGGGCTAGTGAGAAAGGAGTAATATGACGGAAAAAAAGAAAAGCACTAAAAAAGAGCTGATCCTATTTTTGATCGCCGGGACTATTATCAATACGACAGACTTCAGTATTTATTACATTTTATTTCATTTTTTCCCTTTCAGCGTATCTAAAGCCATTTCTTTTACACTTGCCGGTACTTTAGGATATGTACTTTTCAAATATTGGATATTTAAAAACAAAAAGCAGTCAGTATCTGAAATTGGCCGGTACGCTATTATTAATTTTTCAGCTTTAGGAGTGAATGTTTTTACTAATCAAGTTATTCTCAACTTGTTTCCAGGTTCAATATGGACGGCTTTAGTGATAGCCTCAGGATTGACCGGAGTATTTACATATGTGTGCTTCAAATGGTGGGTTTTCAGGGCCTCTCCGGCCGAGATGCTTTAACAGCGAGGTTTAAATTATGTGGTTGAAATGGCTGCCGTGGAGATATTTATTAAGATACACCGCACGTAAGAAAGGTTTTTTAGATCCGATCAAATTACTTAACCAATTGCAGAGATTTTCGCAGCCCTCGGAAGTTACGGCTCCTTTGGAACTGGTGCGCTCGGGAGTTGTCATACACGCTCGGGGGCTTATCAATAGTTTAGCCATTCAGCATAATCTTGATTGGATATGGCCTTATTGGGTAGCGCGTCAATATGATCCAAGGAACGAAGCTTTCATTCCGCGGGCTTTTTCTCTGACCCAAATAAATCTAACTCATAGGAATTGGACGGCTTTGGGTATTCCGGACGGCGAGGAATTTCCCATAATTGATCCGCGCGGTCTTGTTACGCCTTATTACGACAGCTGGTCTATTGACGCATGGATCATCCCGGAAAAGGGAGAGCCGATTATTCCGTCGCGCCGCAGTTCAGGAATATCACAAAAGATGCTTATAGATGGTAATCCGCGAATGATAACGGTATCAGACACTTATCAGCTGAAGCTGGAATCTCTGACTCAGGTTATCGGAAAAGCCGGGGCTGCACTTTGCGAGATCAAGATCAAGGGAACATCTTCCGTAAAGTCGCATCTGGTAGTTTCAATAAGGCCGTATAATCCGGAAGGAATTAGTTTTATTGATAATATCGCTCTTCTTGAAGATCAGGCCGGGTGGTATATAAACCATAAGCATAGCGCTTTTTTAGATACGGAACCGGACCTGTATGCATTCTCGGACTATCATAGAGGAGATGTTTACAGCCGTTTGTTTTCCGGGGAAAATGAAAAAGAGATCACATGTAAAGTCGGTATGGCCAGCTCTGCGGCTATATACGTTTTGGAAGAGGGCAAATCGAAAGAAATAACAGTTTCGGTGCCATTGAATAAAAACAATGAAGAAAAAGTATCCGGCATTGATCTCAATGTTTCCGCCGAGAGTGCTTGGAAGGAAAGTTTAGAAGGCGCCTGTTTACTTGAGATACCCGATGAACATTTCAAGTTTCTTTACGATGCCGCTATCCGCACAATGATCTTGCATTCTCCCGGTGAAGTTTATCCCGGACCATATATTTACCGAAGGTTCTGGTTTCGGGATGCTGCTTTTATTCTGAAGGGTCTATTATGTGTAGGGCTAAAAAACCGTGTACGGCGGGCCTTGGATCATTTCCGCACTCGCCAGACGATACTAGGATATTTTCTTTCTCAGGAAGGAGAATGGGATTCAAACGGAGAGGCATTGTGGATCATGCGCGAATATTGCCGGATGAGCGGAAATGTTCCGCCTGAGGAGTGGAAAGATTCGATCAAAAAAGCCGGGAAATGGATACAAACAAAACTATTGTCAGGTGATATTGTATCACCGCATGCAGGATTATTACCATCGGGATTCAGCGCCGAGCATTTGGGGCTTAACGATTATTATTATTGGGACGATTTTTGGGCCGTCGCCGGATTAAGGTCCGCGGCATTTTTGTGCGATGCTTATAAAGATAATGATGAAGCTGTTAATTTTGAAAAGGAAGCTGCGTCAGTACATAAATGTATTGATCAAAGTTTAAAAAAAGTTGAGGAACGGCTAAAAAGACCTGCAATGCCGGCTTCACCGTATCGGCGAATGGATACAGGGGCTATCGGGTCATTGGCAGGGAGCTATCCGCTTCAGGTTTTTGGCTCTAACGATCCAAGGGTTTTAGACACCGTTGAATATTTAATGAAAAATTGTTTAGTTCACGGAGGATTTTTTCATGATATGACACATTCGGGGATCAATCCTTATCTTACATTACATATGGCCCAGGTGCTTTTGCGTGCCGGGGATGAGAGATATTTCGCTTTGATCGAAGCGGTTGCTAAACTGGCTTCGCCAACTGGACAATGGCCGGAGGCTATTCATCCGCGTACCGGCGGAGGGTGCATGGGAGACGGTCAGCACGTATGGGCCGCGGCTGAGTGGGTTCTTGTGATAAGAAATTGTTTTGTGCGGGAAGAAGGAGAGGGACTCATCTTATGTTCCGGTATTCCCAGTATATGGCTCGATAAAAAACAAACGATATCTTTCGGGCCGGCGCCGACAAGCTTTGGGGATATCAAAATTTCCATAAAGCCGACAAAGCAAAATATCCTTATCGAGTGGCATGGAAGTTGGTTCAGCAAAGAACCCGTAATTGATATTCTTTTGCCCGGTTTTAAAATGATCAGAGTCGAACCGGGGACGAATTCTTTTAATTTAAATTTGGAGGAGAAGTGGTGAAAAATATTATTGTAGATAAATTTAAGGATTATATTTCGCTAAACCTGAAGAAGAAAATTAATCCTGTGGAGATTGAGGAGTTCTATACAAAATCTGCTCCGATAAAAGAAATGTGCGTATTCACTGTTTCAGGTAGGGACGGTAAAAAGAAATCGAAAGTACTTTGGGCCATCATTCAGCCGGACCTAGAAAATTTCAGGAAATATGCATCGATAAATCTTCATTCAGCGATCAAGGAAAGATTTGATAATGTCTCAACGGAAATACCCGACTACAAAAGACTTCAAGGGTTTACGATCGCGCTGGAGGACTTGCCGCATAATATACGTGGTAAAGTGAACAGGGCCGCGGTGAAGAAAATATATGCACCAAGGGTGGCTGTAGGGATAGAAGGTGCTCTTCCTGTTAAGGGAAAGCTTACGCCATCGGACAGTCTGTTGATCGAAGGAGAGAACGGCAAAAAGATCATTGTATGTTTAAAGGAGATAAGCGGCATTAAAAGGCGGATAATTCTTCAGGATTCTTTAGAGCTGGATCTCGGCATTGATTCATTAGGAAGGATAGAGCTCGCATCATCTCTAGAGTTAGCTTTTGGCCGGGATATAAAGGATGAGGCTATCTCGCGGGCTTTTATTGTTAGGGATCTTATTGTGGGCGTAACTTCTGCGCTACGCGGATCTAAGGAGATCACTTCGGATGATAGATCTATACCTTTAAGTAAGGACTACTGGAAAAAACATTTACAGGTTCTCCCGAAAGAAGAGCATTTGGGAGCGCTTGAGTTCAGCGAAGGTTTTTTCGCCTGGCTCCTTAGGTTCAGTATAACCGCATTGGATTGTCTCCTTATGAGATTCTTTTTCAATATTAAGGGTGAAGGCGAGGAGAATATTCCTAAAGAAGGCGCGTATATCCTCTTTCCCAACCATTCGAGCGATCTTGACGGGCCGGCAATTGCGGCATGTCTTCCGCGCAGGCGCGGGTTACAGCTTTTTTACTTTCTCTTTATACCGTATTTTTTTAGGCCGTACACAAAATCTCCTCTTTTAAGGAATATCTTGAAAATGGAAAGATTTATTCCATTTGATTTTTCAACGCATTTTCTGGAAGCGCTCAGGAGCGCATTTTTAGTATTAAAACGCTGTAAAGGTCTGTGCTTTTTCCCTGAAGGACTGCGCAGTGTTACAGGCGAGGTCGGAAATTTCAAAAAAGGTTTCGGGGTTTTGGCTAAAGAGACAGATGCAAAGCTCGTGCCTGTCTCGATTCATGGGGCTTTTGAGGCTTTGCCATGTACTAGAAGCAAACCCAAACGTCACCCGATCCGGGTAAAATTCGGCAAGCCGCTTCTTGCAAAAGATCTGGAAAAAGAAGGGTTTTCCATGGGTGCTGAGAATAGTTACGAAGCAATATGCATAGCGGCCAGAAAAGAACTAATAAAATTAAAGGGTGAATAATGAGAATACTCATGATGACTAATACATATTTTCCGATCGTTGGCGGGTTAGAGCAATCGGTGTATTCGTTCAGCGAAGAATTTAAAGTTCTGGGGCATGAGGTATTAATTGTTACTCCGGCTTTTAAAGATATGCCGACCGAGGAACCCGGTGTTATACGAATTCCCGCTTTTCAGAAATTCGGGAATACTGTCTTTTCTGTTAATTTTCCGTCTTCAGGGCTTTTGACGAAGCTGATGAAAGAATTTGCACCGGACATTATCCATAGCCATTGTCCGTTTTTTATGGGAGATCTTGCGCTAAGACTAAGCCGGGAGTACGCTGTCCCGCTGGTTTTTACTTATCATACAATGTTCGAGGAGTATGTGCATGTTTGGCCCGTACAAAACGAGGGAGTGAAACGCTTTGTCGTCAAGCTTGCCGCGGGATACTCCAATTTAGCGGATCAAGTTATAGCCCCATGTGAAAGCGTTCAGGAAATACTGCTTAAAAGGGGTGTAAAGACGCCGATAGATATCGTTCCGACCGGGGTTGACCTTGCGCGTTTTTCAATAGGTGATAGAAAGATATTTCGTCAGAAGAACGGAATCCCGGAAGATGCTTTAGTGATAGGCCATGCAGGGCGCTTAGCACCCGAAAAGAATCTTGAGTTCTTGACGAACTGTATGGTGGAGGAGTTGAAAAAAAATGAAAGGGCTCATGCACTGATAGTCGGATTGGGGCCTTCGGAAAAAATGATCTTAGCCGCATTTAAAGAAGAGGGTCTTGAAAAAAGGCTGCATATGACAGGTGTTTTGCATTATCAGGATCTTGTAGATGCGTATTTAGCGATGGATGTTTTCGCATTTGCCTCAGTAAGCGAAACTCAAGGAATAGTCCTGATAGAAGCCATGGCCGCTGGTGTCCCGGTTGTAGCATTGGATGCAACAGGAGCGAGGGATATAGTGAAAGACCGCAAAAACGGCTGTTTACTCATGGAAATGGACCAGGAAAGTTTTGCCTGCGCACTTCATTGGGTTTTATCCCTTTCAAAAGAGGAAAAGATGTTACTGGATCGTGAAGCAGTGATGACGTCACGGGAATATTCGATCAATATTTCCGCCGAACGCATGCTGGCAGTATATGAAAATATTAGATCAAAAAAATCCGTTTCTGTAGGGAAGAGAAACAATTCACAGCATAACCCGCTTTGGCGCATAAGATCAGAGTGGGACATTTTTATTAATTATTTTACTTCCCTTTTGGGAGCGATATTTATAGGAAGATTCAATAAAACAGAATTTAAAAAGATAGTCGATACGACCGAAGAAGATGAAGTGTCTAGTGTTATAGAACCCGATGGAACCACCGTAGAGGCTGATATTCCGGTGGCTACGGGAGAGTGTGACCCTGAAAATTATGTAATGACCGAAGACGGCAAACGTATCGCCTTTAACCATATTAAAAAAGGGTTTACTAAGGTCATTATTATTGCCCATGGTTTTTATACGAATATGGACACGGTTCTTCTTAAGGCTATAGCCGATTCTTTCAGCAGTGAGTATGATGTTTTATCGTTTGATTTTCGGGGACACGGAAAGAGCGAGGATGTTTTTACCTGGACGGCGCTTGAACATAATGACCTCAGAGCCGTAGCTGCATACGCAAAGGAAAATAACTATACTAAGATTGGCGTGATCGGGTTTTCTCTCGGCGGGGCTATAACGCTTATAGAAGCGAGCTCTCATGTGAATATCGACAGCGTGATCGCGGTGAGTTCGCCCGCGGATCTTAAAAATATAAATTTTCATTTTTGGGAAAAAGAAATGTGGAAAGATCTGTTTATTAATTTCGGTCCCAAGGGTCGCGGAAAAGGCGTCAGGATGGGGAGTCCCGCATTACAGAAGATCAAGCCCATAGATATAGTCAGTAAGGTGTCACCTGTGCCCGTCCTTTTTATGCATGGTGAAAAAGACTGGCTTATCAAACCTAAACACAGCCTGCGTTTGTTCCATATGGCGAAGGAACCCAAGGCGCTATCTATCATTAAAGACGGAGGCCATGCGGAAAGGATATTTGATGACTTCCCCGATCAATTTATGGAAATATGTTTAAACAGGTTCAGAGAAACTTTAGTCTAGGTGAATGATATGTCGGAAGATCCGGTAATACATAAAATATTTTACAAGATCTCGGAACAATTCCAAGAGAGGATATGCCTTCAAATAAAAAAAAGATCCGACTGGGAGAGATGGACATATCAAGAGGTAAAGGATCTCGCTTTAAGGATAGGAGCATTTCTCATAAGAGAGGGCTTTAAAAAAGGCGACTTCGCTGCTATATGTATGGAAAACAGGCCTGAATGGCCGATAATATATTTAGGCATAATGTCCGCAGGCCTTGCCTGTGTACCTTTAGATCCTCAGCTCACCGAAAACGAAATCGAAAATCTCACGAGTGACTGCGCCGCAAAGATCATATTTGTTTCCGATGCCGTTTTTCAGGCAAAAAATATTCATAAGATAAATGGCAAGATGAACAAGATAGTCGTTCTCGACAAGGATATTGAAGAGGAGAACCTTATCGGCATTATGCAGGTGGGAGCTACCTTGCCCGAAGGCACCGCATGGCCCGATGTATTTTCAGAAGATACAGCATCACTTATTTATACTTCAGGTACTACCGGCAAGCCTAAAGGAGTAATGCTTACGCATAAAAATATTTGCTCTAATTTTCAGAGTATCGACAAATTAAAACTTTTCACTGATAAAGATAATTTTATATCGGTATTGCCGCTGCATCATGCTTTTCCTTTTATGGTCACGCTCATCACGCCTCTTTTTTGCCGGGCACGGGTAACTTATGCAACAAGCCTTAAGGCCGATGAATTGCTGAGCCTTATGAGAGAGGCCGGTGTAAGCGTATTTGCGGGTGTGCCGCAGCTTTTCTACATGTTTTATAAACGCATATCGGGAGAGGTTAATAAAATACCATTTTTAGTCAAGTTACCGTTTCTAGGGATGATATGGATATTGTGGCAGATAAGAAAGCTTAGCGGGATAAATATTGGTAAGCCTGTTCTTTCTAAGATCCACAAGCCATTCGGACAAACTTTAAAATTTTTTATTTCGGGCGGCGCCAAGTTAAACGAGGAAGCGGCGACTTTTCTCATGAAGTTCGGGTTTACGATACTCGAAGGTTACGGGCTTACTGAAACGTCGCCCGGGGTAGCATTTAACCCGCTAAAAAAGCAGAAGATCGGTTCTGTCGGCAGAGTTATTCCGGATGTAGAAGTGAAAATATTCGAGCCTGATGCGACGGGTATGGGTGAAGTGGTGATCAGGGGTCCAAATGTCATGAAAGGGTACTATAAACGTAGAGACGAGACATTGAGCGTGTTAAAGGACGGATGGTTTTACTCCGGAGACTTGGGTTATATTGATAAAGACGGGTATCTTTACCTGACAGGAAGAAAAAAAGAACTGATAGTTTTAAGTTCCGGAAAAAAAATATTTCCCGAAGAGATTGAGGCTTATTATGCTGATAGTCCATATATTAAGGAAGTATGCGTTATTGGTTTAGGTGAAGGGGAGAGCCTCGCTGCCGTGATAGTTCCTGACTCAGACTATTGCCGTAAGAAGGGTGAAGTCAATCTCAATAGCAAGATAAAGTGGGAGCTGGAAAACTTATCCGAAGGCATAGCCTCATATAAGCGCGTCAAAGGTTTTGTTATCGCAAAGGAGGATATTCCGCGTACGAGGCTCGGTAAAATTAAAAGGTATGAAGTGAAAAGTAAATATTTAGATGCGCTTAAAGGCAATAAGACAGAAGCCGCGATGGAAGATGTCCCGGCTACCGACGAGGATCTTAGTCTGATCTCTTCCGGTGTTGGTATAAAGATCATTGAAACTCTTAAAAATCAAACGAAGTTAAAAAAACATATAGGTCTTGCCGATCATCTTGAGTTAGATCTTGGTATCGATTCGCTGGGACGCGTAGAACTGGCCGCTGGCTTAGAGACGGCGCTTAATATCAGCATACAGAATGAACTGATGACACGAGTCTCTACTGTCAAAGAGCTTATGCTGGAGGTAGAGAAAATATTTTCAGCTAAAGAGGCCGGAGTATGTACGATCCCACGGGGCAAATGCCAAACTTCATGGAATGAGAGCCTCAACGAAGAGCCCTCTATAGAAGTGATAAAAAAGATCAATCTATTGCCGGGACGGATAGCGATCTTAAGCATGTTTATATTCTCAGGGTTTATGCGCCTTATATTCAGGACCGTCTGGCGGCTTCAGGTTTTTGGAGCTGAAAATATCCCGAAAGGTAGGAAGTGTATTTTGTGCGTTAACCACGCGAGCTTTTTGGATGGGTTTGTAGTGGCTTCTTCTGTACCGGCGATTTTACGGAAAAACCTTTTTCTTATAGGTTTCAAAGCCTATTTCGAAATTCCATTGATCAAGAACATTGTAAAATTTATCAGGGTCATTCCCATAGATCCGGGTACACGCCTTATGGAAACAATGCAGGCATCTTCTTATGTTTTAAGAAATGGCAAGATCATATGTATTTTTCCTGAGGGAGAAAGGTCGATAGATGGGGAGGTCAAAGAATTTAAAAAAGGCGTCGGCATTTTGGCAAAAGAGCTGAATGTTCCACTAGTCCCTGTATACATTGAGGGAGCATACGAATCCTGGCCGAGAACAAAGCGGTTCCCGCGTCTTCATCCGATAAAAATAACTTTTGGAAAGCCTTTTGATTTTGAAGAGCTAAAAAAAGAAGGACTAAGAACCGGAGCCAAAGATGAATATCAAGCAATAGCCTTAGGAATCAGGGACGAAGTAATAAAGCTTAAACTTGAGAAATGTAACGCGAAGTGAAAAACTTTTATACGCAAAAACATTAAAGGAGAATACCATGATGATCAATCTAATAAGTATGTTTTTTTTGTCAGTTCTTTTAAGCGGCTGTATAGTGACAGCAGCTTCCGGCACAAGGACAGAGTATGTAGATACAATGAAAAGCATCGAAAAGGACTACAAGGAAAATAAAATAACTGAGGCTGAATATGAAAAGCTCAAAGAACGGGCCAGTCATCAGGGAGATGCAACTCAGCAAACCGGCACAATGAGCCCTTCCCAAGAGCAAGCATTGAAAAATTAGAATTAAACTAACCAATCTACTACAAGTACGGATGAGTCAGTTATTTCTTTTTCTGACACGAGGGTTAAACAACGGCATTTTTCTGCTCTTTTTTGACCCCGATGGTAACATGAAAAAGGACCTCCCTCTGAGGATGTCTATTATAGCCTTTAACAGCTACGACATTTTTGTGATCTCGAGGATCAGATGGTATCATTTAGAAAAGAGATTTTCT
>JADGBB010000001.1:3597-88017 GCA_015231715.1 Candidatus Omnitrophota bacterium | reverse complement strand
GAATAGAAAGAATGAACGCAATAATCAGCGACATCAAAAAAACAATTAAAGAAGTTAATTTTATAAACAGATTAACTACTATAGACTTGAGATCCACTGAGTATGATCTTGTTCGGCTGAGAAAAATGAAGGATTTTTTCAAAAGATTAAAGTTCTTTTTGTCCTATCCTGTTTTATTCAGGCCGGAAAACGGAGCTGTAGCTTCTGAAGTCCAGGGTTTATCGGAAAAGTTAGAAATACTTCTTAAATGGCTTACCAAGAATGGATATAAGCAGCTTGTGCTTATGGGTAACTATATTTTTGAACCTACATCTCTAAGCTTGAAACTCGACAAAATTAAGGTTCGTGAGTTAAGGTATGTTGCAGCAAGAGAACATATGGGGTTGAGTGTTCGCGAGCTTTCAATGGATCTATTAAAAACCCAGGGATATCATATTACCTATGATGAAATTCTTAAGTATGAAACCGGGATAAAATTAGCCAGCAGGGAATATGCACAGAATCTATCGATGTATATAGGTGTTCCTTTTGATACATTGTATAACGGTGTTTCAACCAGTCCTTTCCATGCTATCAAAGTTTTGAGAAAACATATGGCGGACGGAAGTTTGAAAATTGTTCCGCTTGCTGGCAGAAAAGAACATACATTTATAAATAGTATGCTTAGCGGCCATAATAAAATCCATGACAAAAAATTAATGACAGATGAAATATACTATGCTGACTATCTTGAAAGCCTTGCAAAAAGAAACATTACCAATATATCTTATGTTATTGAGCGGCAAGACATAATAGATGCCGAAGAATTTGAGTCTTATTTATCACAAATGGCAAAAAGACAAAACGCTGATATTGATGATATAAGAAAAAAATGGCATAGGATTCATCCTAAACTTATAGATGTGATGCAGTTCATTACGGAAAATATGAGATTTGTTTACTATGAAGATGATGAACATAACTTATATTTGACCGGAAATTTACCGGAATCTTTTGAGATAAATGGGCAGAGAAATATTGAAGCCTTAGAAGAATTCGAAAATGAATTTTCTCTGAACGCAAAGACAGGACTTAGACTTATCCGTGTATTAAAAGATATTTTCTACGCTATCAATAATGCTGACAAAGAAGGTGATCCAGAAAAAGGTTTGTTAATAGCGCAACATATAATCGAAGAAGAGATCAATATTTCTCTTTTATGGAAAATTGATAATATGAATTCTTACATCACGTTATTGCTATCCATTCAAGATCACTTAACATATTCTCAAATTAAAAATCCGTATTATGAATTAGATAATATTTTAAAATTAACTGAAGAATTTTTAGCCACTTTAGCTGATATATTTGAAAAAACATCATCAATGCAAAGAACAGTTTTTCGCGAGATTAAAGGGGGTATTGGGATAGCTGATACGTCGATAGATAAAAAGAATAGAGATCTTAAACGCAATTATATTCTTACTGATGCCGGCATTAAGACCGTTATAACCATGGACGACTTCGATCCGGAAGATCATAACTTAGGAGAAGTTAGAGTTCTGAGAAAAGGCAATCTTTCAAGGTATAATATTGCTTCATTGAGAAAAGGGAATGATTGGAAAAAAAGAAATATTATCGCATCCAGACGGTCGGATGAAGGCATGAGACCTGATGAATACGGTCATTTAACTTTTGACGGCGAGTCCTTAGAAACTGTTATTGACAGAAAACTTAAAATAACTTCTGAAATAATCAGAGGATATGATTCTTTGCTTGTTAATAAAAACTTTTCAGCTTTTATGAAAAGAATTAAATCTCTAAATAACAAGAAAAGGACTTATGTTGATCAGAAATTCGAAAATGACACTAATTATAGAAAACAAATTGATAATTTTTTGTCGTTTTTCAGAGAAGAACTTGACAGTTTAAAGGAAACACAAAAGGGAAAGCATATATTTGAATTAAAAGACAAAGCATTTGAATCTGCATGGAAAAAATATTTTAATATTTCAGATGAAGTAAGGGTGTCACCCGGATATTGGCATGCTGTTTTCTTTAAAAAAGTTTTTGTAGTCATAGAAAGCGGCGATTTAAAGGAGCTCGGCACCGATCGATATAATTTACTTGCAGCATTAGACAACTCTATTGAAAAAATAGGTAAGTTGCCATTGAAAAAAGCGGCAAAAATATCAATTGATGTTAGACGGAATTTTATGGTTCAAGCTATTGGTGATGAATATTTTGAGAATTCAACTGACAGCACAAAAGAATTGATCGAGAAATGTATGTCAGTTTTTTTGGCTTCCGACAAATATTATAATATGAATGAAAATGAAAAAATTCTTAATGACTATCTATTGAATTATCAAGAGTATATGTATAGTTTGAATGACAATATTCCCGATGGTAAGGGCGGCATGAAACCTAATGAGGAAAAGTTAAAAAAACTTTTCGGAGGGATGCTAGATGTATACGTGAATACCGCCGATTCTTTGAGAGATTTGACAATCAAACGCAAAGATCTGCTATCTAAGGTATTCATCAATATTATAAACAGAAATGATACAAAAAACGCAAATGCAATAGGATCCAAACTTAGAAGTATAATTTGCGAGGAACTTCTAATTGAGAAAGTATTTAAAAGCACAAATCCAACTGTTTATAAGCCGGGTCTAGAATCTGTAATAGAAATCATAGCAAATGATTTTTTTCATAAACGTTTATTTCATTTATTAGAAAGTTCAGGAAAACTTCCAAGATTTGCCAAAGCTCTTATTGATATCTATATGGATGCAAAGCATGATAAGACCACTCCGATTAACATAAAAAATAAAGAAAATTTCTATGAACTTGTTGAAAAAACAATTAAAGAATTGACCGAAAGACCATCAACAATACAATCAAAAACTTCATTTTCAAAACTACGTAAAGACATAATTCTATATCTTTTAAAAATGACATCAATTAATAACAAGGAAATTGGTAATGTTATGAAACTTCTGAGAATGGTCGGAGTCGACATATCTGATTCATCTGATTGCTCCAAAATATGCGCTAAACGTGTAAGAAACGAGATACTCAAACTTCAAAAATCAGGAAAAGAAAAGATAAATATTCTCGTGGCTTCAGGAGAGGACGTATTGGATGCATTACGGTATTTAGGATCTGATTATTATGAATTAAATTTAGAACCCGATAATCGCGGGGAAAATTTAATTTTAAAGTTATTAAAAATTTCCGAGGGCGAAAATATTCCTGAGGGTGAGGAACTTTTGAATTTATTAGGTGCAGATCTTTCGAAGGCATTAAATACGGAAGAAGCTAAAAATGATTTTATACACAAGTGTTCCGGCAGGTTATTGAAAAAAATTTATGATATGAAAACAATGGATAAAAATGAGATTAAAGATGAGATAGCTCAGAAATTAAACATCGAAGGCGTATTGTCATTTCTAGGCATTGAAAACATTGCCTATGCCCAAGATGTTTTCGGCCTTGAAAATAAAGCAGAAGTAATTAATTGGGAAAAAATTCATTTTTACCAGATATCAGAATTTAAAGGCAGAAATGATCATGGGCTGACTATTGCTAATGCAATTATGCCTATGGTTTTAAATGGAGCAATATTTCATGAGATGGGTCAAGAGCCGGAGAAATCTTACACAAAAGACTTTTACAATAATGACAATCCTGAAGCAACCGGTGCTGACATATGTATTCTCGGAATGGGTGCTAACGGTGAAGTAGGATTTCATGAAGCAGGACTTGATTACACCGATACTTCTCAGAGCGGAATAGAAGAAGTTGATCTATCTGATATTACGGTAGCAAATAAAATAGAAAAATATCCTTTTCTTAAGCAAAATAGAAAAGCTAATGTTGTAAGCATGGGGGATATAAAAGCATCTAGAAGTATTTTTATGGTCGCAAAAGGCAAACGTAAATCGATGATGCTTAGGGAAATATTGGATGCCGAGCTTAAAACCCAGCTTCCGGCGTCTGTGCTTCTTGAAGAACAAGGACTCAGCTTAATTGTTGATTATGGTTCTTTAGAATATCTTGCTCCGGGACTTTCTAATGAATATGTAACAAATTCAAAAGTTCCTCATTTTTTAGTCCCTGAGAAAAATGAACAAATCAATTCTTCTGTTTACATAAAATGGCTTGATAACTCAATATTATTTGACAGCAGAATTATTAATATTTCATTTGAGAGTCATTCGGATAATGGGAATGGGGAAAAAGTAGTTTGTTATAAGGAAAGGGGGGATATTGTCGCATCTATTACATACGAGGAAAATGGCGACATTATGCAAATTATTGATATAAACACGCCACAAGCCAGAAAAGGCGAAGGCATATCTACTATGCTTTTAGGGATACTAATGAAAAAGTCGATTCTTAATGGATTTAATTCGTTTTCTTGTGAAGTCAAAACATCAAAAGGCGACATGATAACAATTCTTGATAGGTTTGGTTTTCATTATAACAGTACAAAGATCGGCGGCGACGGGAACCATTCAATAGATTTCATTAAAGATACTGATTTCGCGAAAGGCTCATACAACGAAAAATTAGTTCAAGATTTATCTACAAATGAAATAATAGAACAAAATTTAAAAGATATTACGGAACTGTTCTTGCATATACTAAGAGAATTCGGCGCGGCAAAAAGGGAAAACAAAGAAGAAATAACTTTACTTCTGGATGTGCCGGATGATGTCGCAGAAAATGTGCGCATAATGATCGAAAAATACATTATAACATCTCTAAAAAATCTTAGCGAAAACAATTCCGCTTTTTTATCTGGAATATTCGACAATATAACCATTTGCGGCATTGACAAAATAAATACAATTAAAGGCAGATTAATTAACGGAAGATTAAAACCTGAGAATGTGATTATAGTTTCGGGTAAATATGACATTGAATTTATAAAAAACAAATTCAAAGATATGCCCGATCCCGATACATTTGATAGTTTTTTTGTTACACTTTTCGAAATGGACGGCGAATATGAAGATCTTGTTAAAAAGTCATATTGTCCATATTTTGAAATTGTATTCTTTGCCCTTTTAAGAACACTGATAGTACAGAAAGATCTTTTAGGATATGAAGATGTTTTATGGCAATGGTATAACCGCATCCCGTTCGCTGAAAAAATAAAAAGAGACAAACTTATGGATATGTGCCTTACCCCGGATCATAAAAATCCAAAAAATCACATATTGCTTAAGCTTGTAATACCGGATGCCGTTGAACTCGACATAAACTCTATCTACACAGCTCTTTCCAACTATATTACTCAAGCCTAAAATATAACTAAAATACAACTACTTTCTTGCTATAAAAGACATCACACTGTAAAATACATTGCATGAAAAAGGTTTTTATAATTTTTATAATATTTATGCAGTTATTAAGCTGCTCGTGGGCTATAGATGCTGAGAATATTGAAGTTAAAACGTTAGCTAAAAGTACTTTAAGCTGGGACGGCGAGGCTTTACCTGAATATCCGCGGGGAACTCCTGAAGTAACTATACTTAAGATCACTATCCCGCCTGATGTTAAACTTCCGTTACATGAACATCCGGTTATAAATGCAGGGGTTATAACCAAAGGCGAATTGACCGTAACAACTGAAAAAGGTGAAATTCTACATTTGAAGAAAGACGACACAATTATTGAGGTAGTCGATAAATGGCATTATGGTCAAAATGAAGGTGATGTTCCGGCTGAAATTATTGTTTTTTATGCCGGAATAAAAAATGAACCTGTAACTGTTCTTTCGGATAATAAGTAACTTATTGAGTGAGAAAATATGCATCATGGAAAAGATACAAGTCCCCAAAAGACGATTAGAAAAATTAAAATTATCCTAAAGAGCGCGGGATTGTCGATAAAAGAGGCATCATGGAAAAATCCTGTACCAAATGTGTGGTCGGTACATATTCATGAAAAACATTGTCGGCCGATATTTGTTAACGGTAAAGGCGCAACTAAAACTTTGGCTTTAGCAAGCGCTTTGGGCGAGTTCATGGAAAGAATAATAACCGGATATTCTTTTTCTGAATTTGCATTAGTAGACATAAAAAAGCAGAATAATTTTATTTTTTCACCTGATGAAAAATTGTTTTTACCCAAAAAGGGGCATTTCCCAAAAGGCCTATTAACAAAAGATCTGATCGATCTATACAATATTACAGGAGAGCTTGAACCGTTCGATTTTATTGACCGCATGTCTGTAGGAACGGGTAAAGATATTATTTTTTCACTTCCTTTTCAAAGAGTCCGAGATAAAAAAACAGTATATTTTCCTATAGGGATATTGGATAATATATACGCCAGTAACGGCATGTCCGCAGGAAACACTAAAGAAGAATCATTAGTACAGGCTTTATCCGAAATTTTTGAGAGATATGCAAAAAATACTATTATACGAAAATGTATAGCATTGCCGGATATCCCAAAATCCTATTATGCGTCTTATGAGCACATTAATAAAGCGATTGAAGCTATTCAAAATGCCGGATTCAGAGTTTTGATCAAAGATGCATCCTTAGGCGGAAAATTTCCCGTAGTAAATGTGACCATAGTCGAAAAAAAATCGAAAAAGAGTTTTCTGGCTTTCGGAGCGCATCCGTCATTTGAAATAGCTCTTACACGTACAGTAACAGAACTATTGCAAGGGCAGAAAATAAGGTCGTTCAGAGGATTAAAAAAACCAAATAAAAATAAAAGAGTTGTGCAAAACCACGCAAATATTGTTACTCACTTTATAGATTCCAGCGGTGAAGTCTCGGTGGATTTTTTCAATAAGAAGCCTCTATATAAATGCAAAACTATAGACTCTTTCGGAACACGCGAAGAGGAAGAACTATTTCTTTTGTCAATATTTGAAAGATTCAAAAAAGATGTTTATGTTAATACTGTTTCGGCAGAAGGATTTTATGTTTGTCGTGTTCTGGTCCCGGGTTGGAGCGAAGTGTACCCTATGGATGATCTTGTTTATGCAAATAATAATCGAGGCAGAAGACTAGTTAACTATGTCAGCAGATTGCCTTTATGCACTAATAAAGAATTAAATGATTTTCTGATCCTTTTAGATGATAGTACAGTAGGCGATCACGAAATAGTTGCCGATGTTTTGGGAATCGCGCTTGATGAGAATAGCCCGTGGAAAAGATTATGTTTCGGTGAACTGAAATTATTAATTTTATCGGATGACGGTAAAAATGTTTTTAAAAAACTATTTTCATCTAAAGGCGAAATGATCGGAACAAAAGTACATAAAAAAATATTAAAAGTTTTTACAAAATCACGAGTGATTATTGCGCATGAAAAAAACTAAAATGCCTATGTATTCGTCGCATGTGCAGGCAGGTTTCCCTTCGCCTGCGGATGATCATGTAGAGAATAAACTTGATCTTAATGAACTATTGATAAAAAGACCGGCTTCGACTTTTTTTGTCAGGGTAGAAGGCGACTCGATGAAAGATATTCGTATCCATCAGGGAGATATACTTATCGTTGATAGGTCTCTTACACCGGTTTCCGGCTCTGTTGTTATAGCAGTTCTTAACGGAGAGATGACTGTTAAAAAAATACGCAGAACAAAAACAAAATTGTTTTTAGTTCCTGAAAACGATTCTTATCCCGAGATCGAAGTTAAAGAAGATGAAGAGTTTACTATTTGGGGCGTAGTGACAAACGTAATTCATAATTTATAAAATATGTTAGCTTTAATTGACTGCAATAATTTTTATGTTTCCTGCGAACGCGTTTTTGATCCTACCGCTATAAATGTTCCTGTCGTTGTACTTTCAAATAATGACGGGTGTGTTGTCTCTAGATCCAATGAAGCAAAAAAACTCGGCATAAAGATGGGTGAGCCTATCTTTCAATGCCGTAATTTATTAAAAGCAAATAACGCTAAGATCTTTTCATCTAATTATCCTTTGTATGCGGATATGTCTTCTCGGGTTATGAAGATCCTTTTTTCGCTTGGGAATAACATGGAAGTATATTCAATTGATGAAGCTTTTATAGAGATCCCACGCATACAAAACGGAACTTTCGCAGATACCGGCAAAGCTATTCGTAAAACAATCCTTAAATGTACAGGCATTCCTGTTTCAGTGGGTATAGCTCCAACTAAAGTACTTACAAAAATAGCATCTGATATAGCAAAGAAAACTCCGAAATATAAAGGAGTTTTTGATATAACGCAGAGTGACACGGACACTGTTCTAGCAAGTACCCCTGTCGGCTCAATATGGGGCGTCGGCAGAGGATATGCAGACAAACTAAACCATATAGGCATACGATCAGCATTTGACCTTAAAATGGCAGAAACAACTAAGATAAGATCATTAATAACAGTTGTAGGCGAGAGAATTGTAAGAGAATTAAGAGGAGAACAATGTATCAAACTTGATACGATGATCTCCAATAAAAAAGAGATCTCATGCACTAGATCGTTCGGGAATAAAGTAACTGATAAAGAAGAGATCCTTCAAGCAATATCAACCTATGCCGCGAGAGCCTGTGAGAAACTCAGGCTTCAAAAAAGTGTTGCCTCAAGAATACAAGTATTCCTGATGACCAGCCGTCACGATAAAAATAGTTATTTTGATATGCTTAATATGGACATTTCACCGCCGAGTGCTGATACAAGCGTAATAATAACTTCCGCACGTGAACTTATAACAAGATTATATAAACCCAACAAAAAATATTCAAAATGCGGAATAATTTTATCCAATATTGCAAATGCCGGCGACATAGAAAATGACCTATTCCAAGAAACATATACCCATTCAAAAAAAGAACGTCTAATGGAAGAAGTAGACACAATAAACGCCAAATGGGGCAAAAACACACTAGTCTACGCCTCAACCGGCAATAAGCACGCCTCCTGGCACATGAAACAAGCCCACCTCTCCCCAAAATACACCACCTCCTGGCAAGACCTTCCAAAAGTAAAAGCATGAAATATTAGAACAATTATTAACTTGTAAAAAATTTGTGTGGGGTGTAAAGTTGTGGCTGGAAATAGTTGATTTAATGGGGGAGATTTAGATCTATGAATAATGGGGAAAAACTTAAATATTCTAAAGAACAAATAGATGAATGTATTAGTATGCTTGATCATTTAGCTCTTCAGCCTAAAGAGTTTGCGGAGTTGTCGCATGAGCAGCAAATTCAATTAATGAAGTCTGCGGGGGAGCTGTCTAAGCCTGATAGAGAAACTTTAAAAGAGAGAAGGAAGGCTACACGCAAAATAAATAAGCAAATAATTTCCAAAACTCAAAGAAAAGCTAGGGCTACAACAGGCATTCGCACTGCACGCGAAGAAGCTGTCTTTACTGCACCAATTCAACTCACGGATAATGACGGCACGAAAAAAACTCAACGGATATTGCACACACCTCAAAATTGTTATATATGCAAAGCCGAATACACTGTTCTTCATTCATTTTATGACGCTCTTTGTCCGAGTTGCGCTGAACTAAATTATAAAAAACGTTTTCAAACTGCTGACCTTTATGGACAAGTTGCATTGATCACCGGGTCACGGTTAAAAATAGGGTATCAGTCTGCTTTAATGATGCTGCGTGCAGGCGCTACAGTTATAGCTACGACTCGGTTTCCGGCTGATTCTGCATCAAGATTTTCTAAAGAAAAAGATTTTAAAGAATGGCTTGATCGTTTGCATATTTATGGATTAGATCTAAGACATACACCGAGCGTAGAAATTTTTTGTTCTCATGTAGAACAAACATATGACCGATTGGATATTTTAATAAACAATGCCGCTCAAACAGTACGACGACCGCCGGGATTTTATTCACATTTAATGGAAAACGAAACTAAAAAATTTAATTTATATAAAAGCGAAGAACAAAAGCTGATGATCAATTATCGAAAGTGTATTGATAAACTTAATTCTTTGCGTACTCCGAGCTTATCATCTGAATCTGCTTTGCCAGTTAATTGGCAGGGGAAACTACCGGGTATAGGATTAAGAGAATCAGCACAATTATCACAAATACCTTATTCATACGATAATGCGATATCCACAAAAAGTGTATTTCCTAAAGGAGAGTTAGACGCGGATTTGCAGCAGGTTGATCTAAGAAAAACTAATAGCTGGAGATTGAGACTGGGAGAGATACAAACTTCAGAAATGCTGGAAATTCAGCTTATTAATGCGGTAGCTCCTTTTGTATTATGCAATAAGCTCGCGCCCCTAATGAAAAAAGACAATACAGGCAAAAAACATATTGTTAATGTTTCTGCCATGGAAGGTAAATTCATGCGCTTTAAAAAAGGCGAACGCCATCCACATACAAATATGGCTAAAGCCGCATTAAATATGTTAACCCACACTTCAGCCAGCGAGTTCGCCAATTACGGCATTTTTATGAATGCCGTGGATACCGGGTGGGTAACCGACGAAGATCCGAAAGAGCTCTCAGATCTAAAAAAAGACCTTCATGATTTTCAGCCGCCGATCGACATTGTTGACGGCGCCGCCCGCGTCTGCGATCCATTTTTTGACGGCATAAATACCGGCAAACACTGGTGCGGCAAATTCCTAAAAGACTATTTCCCTATAGATTGGTAAATAATTAGGGACAGAACCCAATTTGTTAAAGTTAAAATTTCTAGAAAATCAAAATTCATATATAATTGTAAAAATAGGGTCTGTCCCTAATTTGTTAAAGATAAAAATTCTAGTTAATGTGTGTTTAATATTTTACGGAGTGTGTTAAAATGTTAGAAATATTTATTAATTTGTGGGGGGAGATTGAAGAAGGTTGTTTCTGTTGTTATTATAATTTCTTTTTTGGTGACGAATACTGGTTTTGCTGATATTGGGTTTGAGAAGCTTCAGGTTCCTTCATTTTTTCAAATTCCTGTGCAGAAAGATATTGTTAAAGCCGCTGTTATTTATTCACTTGAAAAGATCAAGAGCAGCACCAATGGTGAATACCGCATTGCTCCTTTTTACACTACGCAGGGGATGGATATACGCGTTGATATCGATCTTGGAAATACGGTCGTAAAAAATGGGAAAAAGTATGTGCGTTGTTCGGGTAATATTTCTCCCTCAAACTCTCCTTTGAATGATAATACAAAAATAGTTCTTGAAATACCTGAGGATTGGGACAAGAAAGATACCGATTCATTGGTTAAGTGCGAAATATCTGACGGGGTTGAGTCATCAGTTTATGACGCATTTTTATCCGGCGAAACTATACATGTCGTTAAAAGAAGTCCACGAAAAAATGAATCGGAGTCAACCGGGAATAATTTAGTTTTTCCTGAAGAAATGTTCAAGTATATCCCTGACCTTAGCGAAGTTCCGATGAAAGATACTTTTGAAACACTAGAAACTGATATCAAACCTATTTTCATTGAACTAAATAGACAATTGTCGCAAGAAGCAGGCATAGACACAATTATCAATGAAGATAATATTTTCATGTTTGAATTTTCAAAATCTATCTTCCCGATATGCGGAGTTAATGAAGACGGGGACATCATTATAAATCATAATTTTGTTAAATTTATTACTCTGATAAAAAGCAGATTTGTTTCTGCCGGTAACCCTGAGGGCCCTAAAATACATGACAATGCCGCGGACAAAAGTTCTACTTTATTGAGATCGATTATTTATTCTGCTGCTCTTCATGAACTTACAGGACATTTTGAAATAAATGAAAGCGGACGAACTTTTACAAAAGATGAAAAGTCAGCACAGCTGAAAAGAGGTAAAAAATATTTAAATATCAACATTAAAGCAATGTTATTTTTATGGATAGCTGCAGGGGGAACTAACCCGGATGGCGAGAAAACAAAAGAAATAGTGCTGGAATTTTTCCGCGCAAATATTGATTTTTTTGGGAATAAGGATGAAATTAATGTGGAAGTTATTGCTGAAGAGGTTGAAAAACTTTTCTTAGAAACAAAGGATATATTCAAAATAAACTATATTCAAAATGTTACCGATACAACTAATAACAATTTACCCGATGGTTTTGCATTTAATGAAAGTGTAATTGATGCGGCAATGCGTGCGGCTTCATTAGATTATTTGAATGTTGTAAAGATAAAGCTTCTGCAAACTTTAGATATACCCGAACATGAAGCCGAAAAATGCGCCGCGGACCTTGTAAATTTTCACAAAAATCTGATCACAAAGGTCAAAACATACTACACAATGCCGTCGGACCTTGGCAGATACATTCTTACTGTACGTGAATTACATCGCGCAAGAGATGACTTGATAAAATATTATCGTGTTTTTAAAAATGCAGGAACCGGCACCAATAAGGCACTAGAAGACGCGTATTCGCTTGCTATTAAAAATGTATACTTTGATATTTTCCCGAAAACATTTTTAACATATTTAGGTGTTTCTAATCAGGAGAAACAGACTGTACTTGAACTAAATGGCGATAAAAGGATCAATAATTTAATTAAATTAATTAATTCGACTGCTTCGTTTTCGAATGCTTATAAAAAAATAGCAAGAGGAATTTTTTCAAATAAACCTATCTTATTTATTAAAGATCCCGACTCTATGGATATCGCTGAAGTAGTTACTGAAGTGCATGCTCATATGAATAATGCTTTTTTTATGACTGTACCTATAACACCTTTTACAGATAGAGCACAGCTGGTAGGTTCAGATGTTCCTCGGGATCCTATGACAGAAGAGTGGGCATCTGAAGTTATCGATAAAGCAACCAGCCACGACATCAAATGGGCTTTGGCTATTATAAGGAACAAGGTGCCTTCAGGCAGTTCAAAGATATCTGAGACTGAACTTGATAAATATGTTGATATTGATTTTAAGGAATGGGAGCAGTTGAAAAATACGCACAAAGGGTTACGAAGAGCCGTAGCTATGGCATTAGCAAAAGAATGGGGCTGGGATGATAAGCTGGAATATTCCGACGGAGTATTAAGCAAGGTAGCTTCAGAAGCCGCAAGAAATCCTAAGGAACAATATTATGTATTATTTGATAATATTGACGCGGCTTCATCTAAAGTCAGGGCACAGCTTAATATGATATTGCTATTCGGATATATGGAAATCCCGGAAAGGACGGGAGGAAAAAGAAAACTTGAATTGCCATCAAACCTCAAATTAGTATTTACGATGAGTTCAAAAAGCCAGGTTGAAGATGCCGCGTTTTATGACAGATTTTTAAGGAAAAATATTGACCCGATAGACTTACAAAAAAACGGGCTGAAAATTTCAGGTATGGGTGTATTAGAAAGAGATGAGATCCTTAAAAAGCTTAAAAAAACCATATCATTCGATCAAACAAAAAAAAATAAAACCGCCTCGATAATTGCAGGGAAATTAATTGATAAACTTAATGTTATTCAAGCTGATAACGAATATTTAAAAATAATTCTAAACTGGTATACAAGAAAATATAGGATCTCCACACCAAACAATTTTATGAATTGTATCCAAAGATTTTCTCCATCGAATAGGCTAGAGGTGTCTTTAAAAATTTTGGATCAATTGAAAGCTAAAGATATCGAAACATTTTTTACCGAAGCAGATCTTGTTGATCTATTCGGCGATTCCGGTAAAGGGATAATAAATTTTGCCGCACAAGGAGAAAAAGAAATAGTTAACATACTTTCAATTCGTTACGGAGTAACAGCGGAACACGCTAAAATACTATTTGATATGTGGTCAAAACTTCAGCTTTTACTGGGTACCGAAGAAAAGGAAATTCTCAATATAGGCGACATTTTCAGAGTCGGGAAATATGTTAAAGCAATACTGGACCAAGGGCAAAGCTTTATTCCGGCTGACAAAAATGCATATGAACGAGAAATTATAGCCAGAGAGTTTTGGTTATATTTCAGAGGAAAGCTTAGTTCAAACAATAACCACAAAAATAGTTTACATAGATCTATTCTGACTAATGTTTGTAATGAAATATTTACCGGTTCTGTGCCTGCCCGATATCAGGAAGATATTGTTCTGTTCAGCCCCAGAGAAAATTCTATGCGAGTTAACGGTGTTCAAATCCCCATATATCCCGGTATACATAACGATACTACATTATATGAAAAAACAGGCCTTGTTTTAACTAAAGAAACTATTAAGGCTCTTAGCACTATGTTGAGAGAAGATCTTTTCGGTAATGGTGTTTTGATACTAGAAGGTCCTACAGGCGCAGGAAAAACATTTTTGAGTGAAGCGTATAGTAAATTAGTTCCTATAGATCCGATGAGATACACTGAGCGACCTTTTTATTGTGAACCCGTTAATTCGTCTACGAGGATCGATAAATGGGTAGGGTATTACAGAGTTGACAGCTGGGGCGATTATCCGCTATTTGAAAAAACAGAGTTCAGGAATGTTTTATCTAAAGGCGGAGTAATGGCAGCAAGTGAATTGAATACCAGAGTAGATATAAACAGAAAAGCATCATTAGGATACTGGCTCATACCAAAAGCTAGGGGCGATGAATATGTCCCTGTTACTGAGCATCCCCGAAATATTAAAGGCGCAAACAGTGATTTTGATGTATTGAATCTCCATGATAGGTCGCTTATTATCATTGATATTAATCCTCAAGAAAGTTACGCCTCACGCGGAGATCTGCCTGATATGTTAAAAGCATATGCAGCGACTTCGTATATGTCAAATAACCTCGACATTGAAGACGCAATGAAAATGGCTCAAATGTTTTTAAAGGACTTTGAACTTAATAAAAGGGTTCCATTAGTGAAATATATCGCGGCTGTACATATTGCCATACAAAAACTTGCCGATGAAAATCTCAAGCTAAATCCAAGATCCGGTGATGTGATAACAATACGTGAAATATGGAAAGTATGTGAAGATATAAAAAGACGCGCAAATGATACTGATATTTTTGAATCAGCAAAAACATCCATGGCATTACATTATACAAAGTTCTGGAAAGAACCTAAACAGAGAGAAAAAGCTCAAAAAACTATACAAACTTTATTTACTAAATTGTTTAATACCGATAAATCAGAGATCAAATTGCCTTATGGTAATTCTACCGAAAATATGACTGTAAACGAGAAAATTGACTATGCATATTTAAAAGAAGCGGTTATGCTCGCAAATAGGCCGACAATGTTTGTTTCAGATGTTGATTCGAGAAAAGAAAAGATAGTGAATGCTCTTGAAAAAGAATGCTATTCGGCAAGAGAAAACATAACTATAAGTTATTTCACAGAAATATCCAATTTAATCGGAACATTTGTTCCAATAAATCAGGAAATGTCAAAAAAATCCGCTTTAAATATTATCGATAGGTTTTTTGACATTGATCCGAAAAAAGTTAGTCATATTTGGTTTAAGCAGTTAGGCATGTCGAATGACTCATTAGAAGATGCACCGACTGAAGCGCTCATTGCTTTAGCAACCGCATTAGATTCAATAGAGTCCGGTGAAAAATGGAACGCGAAGCTTGCATGGAAACCCGGGTTTATTACAAGAGCAGTTCGTCAATATTCCGAAACAGGAAAAAAAGTTCTGCTTACTTTGGATAATTTTCACAGGTTAAAACCTAAAGTAGCTGTAGCTCTTAACGAATTATTACAGGGCCGGACTCTTCACCTTGAGGACGGAACGATATTAAGCATACCTGATAATGTCTCTTTGCTTGCGCTTGCTAATTCAGCATGTGAAATACCTCTTTCCCCGGCTGAAAGATCAAGATGGGTTAGAATATATTCCGAGCCCCTTGCGAAAACTGAAAAAGACCAGATATTACATGATGAAATTAAAAAAATGCTTAATGATTCAGGACTTTTTGCTTCAGGAGAAATCATTAAAGCTGCTACAACTATTAAAGATCTTGTTTGGATAGAATCCAAACTGATAGAGCATATATGTTCCGATGACAAATACTATTTTAGTTTTGCCGATACTATGGCTCTTGCAAAAGCAGTATCGCAAAACGTAATATCAGAGAAAGATGTAAGTGAAGATTCGATAAAAAATGCATTGAAGCGTGAAAGAATAAGCATTTACGGAGTAGGGTTACGGCCTGAGGAAAAAATTAAATATTTGCATGACTTGCGCTCTCTGAATGAATATAATCATGCAAAAAGTATCGACCAGGATGGTTATCTATCAATTCTTGGAGCAACATATCCTATATCCGACAGAACCATTTCAGATGAGACAAAAGATAGGCGGCTAATCGAGATCCCATCTCTTACTGCAAGAGAACGATCGATGCTCAGGGCTTTTGAACAAGATAGAATTACCGTTCTTGAAGGGCCTCCGGGAGGAGGGAAAACAGATACACCCATAGATCTAGCTGACAAGCTGGGACTAGATCATTATGTTTTTTCTTCACATGACAGAGTACATATAAGTGATTTCATAGGCGAGTTTACTCAAAGAAATGACGGCAACTATGATATAACATGTACCCCGGACGAAAGCGGCCATTATAGTCTGCCGTTTTTGGAAATGTTTACTCACGGCGGCGTCTATATTATTGATGAGGGTGCCATAGGTGAAAGAGCTAAACAGCTCATTGCCTGGCTAGGCCCGCTTGCTACAGGAGAAACTACTTTAGTTGTAGAGGACCATCCGGGGGATAAGTCATTAGTTTTCAAAAAACATCCTGATTTTAAAATTGTTATTACGACTAATCCCTACAGTGATACTCCCGGCAGAGAGGCAATTCCCGTGGAAGTCTTGTCTTATGCTCAAAAGATCTGGGTTGATAAAGATTTTACCGGGCAAGATCTGAAAAAAATACTTCTTAATGATCTTAAGGATTTCAAGGAATTAGATCTTATACAAAAAAATGCTGTTATCAGCCGCATGATCAAATTTCATTTTGAAATTGAAAAAAGAATTGGCAGCACCCTTGGAAGTGTTCATAGCGAAAGAAGTTACATAGGTATAAGGGAACTGAAACGATGGGCGGCTGATTTCACAAGAATATATGCTTCAAGCGATGAAAAAAACATGGAGTTCGCTTTTATAGAAGCTATGTCGACCAATTACGATATTTTTGTTGAAGATAATGATGAAGAAGTTTTCCAGAATATAATTCTTGATATTCTAATGAAAGATAAAATAGCTTCTACGATAGATCTGATCGCCGAAAAGGAGAAATTATCCGGAGAAATATCCCTTGAGCCTATAGATGATATATTGATGGCTTATCAGCGGTTTTTCAAGAATATAACGTTTCGTGAAAGTGTATGTCAAGTGATCGATAACACTCTTATGCAACGATTCGATATGGTTCCAAATAATTCAATTAATTTACTTTATTCGAGAGCTTTCAATAAAATAAAAACAGAATCCGGCAAACAAATCTCATCAACAGGAAGATTATCAACTGCATATTTGATGATCAATGAATTAAAAGAAGATGAAAACGACAAAAAAAGGCAAATAATGATAAGAGTTCTTGCTCATTTTGCTCAAGACCCTCAACTTACCAGCACTCCGGAAAGACCAGCACCTGTGAGGCCATCACAAACACCTGGTCTTGTGAGCCGTTCGGGTAAGTTCATTGATGTACACAATAGGTCCTCTTCAGAGATGTTCAGCTATTATTCGGGAGCTTTAGAAATATTGTTATTAATGCTTGAGCAAAAAAATGGTTCATCTTATCTGCTCAGCCCGTTAGAGCTGGATAATGTTGTGATTCATATAAATAATATTTTAAAAATGTTCCAAGTTTTCAATGAAAAGGACCTAAAACATTTTGTACCGGAAACCATAAAAAGACTTTGTAGTATTTTTTCTTTATGGGAGGGCGATAGCAAACACTACAATAATATCCATGAAAATCTAATAAATTTTTTCAATATAAATTACGTTCATGCAACTGATCCATTTCTGCTTTATAGAGCATTTGAACTGCAACTTTATTATGCGAATATGTCCAATGCTAAACCGGTTGAAGTTGAAGATGTAATCGAGAAGTATTACAAAGCATTGCCGCAATATTATGAAACTTTACGCAAAGAGAACTACAAATTCTCAGATGTTTATCAGGCTGTGATCGATAATTTTTCTAAAATTATTACTGAAAAGAAGATTATAATTTTGGATAATATCATTGAAAATGCGGATAGAGGATATGAGGGATCTAAAGACGGTATTTTTATTGAATATACAAAAGAAGAAAGGGTTGAAATGTTATTTTCAGCCGCCAAAGCATATATTCATATTGATGAGGATAAAGCTTTATCTGTTTTTCAAAAAGCATTGGATCTGACTGAAACTTTATATTCAAGAGAGATCCATTTTGATCTTAAAAACTTGATAGATCAACTGAACAGCGTTTTGACTGAGGGAAATATAGGTACTGACCCGTCTTTGTACCTTAGTAAGCTTAAACTACTTTTCAAAGGAAATACCAATGAATTAGCGGGCATTATTAAAGATCAGGCAGTACTTAGAGAAATGCTGTTAAAAGGGGCTGAAATTACTCCGGAATTTGAAAATGAAAGATATTTATCGGGAAGAATACTGAAAATTTTGCCTCATCCTGCATCTCGTATAGCATTGATGGATTATAATGACAATAAAGATGCATTGAAAAGTGTAAACAATGAAACGGTTATGATGCTTTTAGCGGATACCTGCAAAGATATACCTAATTACAATAATATGGATATAGCAGTAAGAACAGGCACCCTAATGAGCCGGAACGATCCGATCGAAGATCTTATTAAAATGGTCACCTCTATCGACATTAAAGGTACTTATGACGAAAAAGTCAGACGCATAAACAACTTGATACCGTTCTTTCTGGATGTTTTTTATATCGCGGATTGCGTTGATCCTCAGAAAAAAAGAAGTATTATTTTGTCAGTTTTTGAGCATTTATCATATGTATTATCAAAAAACCTTGATAATCTTTTCGGTTCGATCGAAGAAAAGGATCTGGAAACTGTTTTGAGTTATTATAGTTTGATGCGACAGATCGAAGCTTTTGCGAGAAGAGATACCTATATTCAGGATAGAGTAGATAATATTGTAGGCAAATTGAATACTATAGATGTTTCAGGATATGCCCGAAAGTTCATGCGTACTAGAAAAACATTGTCTATGGAGGATGAAGGGGAGCATATAAAAATCGGATATGTTAAATTGCCCAAGGGAGATCCTTTAGATAAAACTAAAGTTCCTAATAACGTCCCTAGTGTGAACGGGATATATTCAGAAGAATCTATTATACAGTTTTTAGCAAATTGTTTCGCAAGCGGCAGATCATGCTTATTGTTCACTTCGCCCGGCGCAAGAGTAAAAGTTGTTTTCGATAAGCTGGCTCAATTACTTAGCTGGGAAAAACATGTCATTGATTGTTATGCGGATATGAGTGTTTATGATCTTTGCGGGGGGTTATCGCCCGTGCTTGGAAGTACTCCGGGAAATAAACAAAAACTTACAAGCGAAAGAGGACTTTTAAGTTCTCATTTAGTCGAAGATACAGGGACAAATGAGCCTGTTCACAAATTACTTTTACTTCATAATGTAGACTTTTTGTCTCCAAAAGTCAGAGCTGCTCTGCATAATTTTTTAATGAAAGGTTATATATATTTCAATGATTCTGAGGGCAAAAGAATTAAACTTGTTAAACCTTCAACTTTGCACATATCGGTAACTATGTCAAAAGACAGCGAAAAAGATATGGCTGATGCTTTTTTCAATAGGTTTTCAAGAAGAAAAATGAATGCTATGGGACTTAAATCTAAACATTATTCTGAATTTGAAAAAGGGATAAGAAAATTGTACGGAGTGTCGGTTGATATAAGCAGGCGAATAACAAAGATCATTTATAGCGTAATGGTTCTTGATGAAAGAAGTCTTTGGCCCAGCGGATACAATTACAGCTTTTGCGTTAAAGACGGGTTTGCGCTTGCGCGAAACTTTGTAAAAGCTTTGGATGAGGCAAAGTCTTCTAAGGAGGAGCATTCTGATGCAAAGATATTATTCAGAGAGGCCATAAGAGTTATAGGAGGAGCTTTATCCGATACAAGTATTGAAGCAGACCAAGCTGCCGGGAAATTGCTTAGCGACCGGGATGAATTTGTGCGGTTAGTCCTTAAGCGAATTTTCCGTCAAGACGAACAATTAAATCTGAATAATAAAATTGTGTTGGATTCACAAGGCCTGCTTAAAAGCATGGATGGAGTTATAGTGCAGCTTAAGAAAGGCGCGCAGCCATTACTTGAAATTGATGAAAAATACAGATTAAGTTTTATCCCGCCACTGATATCAACAGCAGGAACAATATTAAGGGCATGGCAAGAAGTGACCGATAGTACCGGGTATACGAATAGTCCGGACATGGTAATACTTACAGGAGAAACAGGTGTCGCTAAAACTTCATTAGGTTTTAATCTTTCCGAAATATTAGGTCTTGATGATTATGCATATTCCACTCATCAGGGAAGTCATGTGTGGGATATTACGGCGGATATCGCACCTGACGGCAAAGGCGGTTATTATGCGCGAAAAAAAGATTTCGCCCGTAAACTTGAACAAGGCAATGCAGTTTTAATGATTGATGAAGGAAATATTAAAGCGCAATTCATCCAAGCTTTAGCACCTTTAGCCCGAGGAGAGAAAACTATAAATCTTGTAATTCCCGGCGAAGGGAGAAGATTGAGCAGGGTTTTGTTGGCTCTCTTGAATGATATTAAAGACACAGGTCTTTTAGAAAAGAAATTTAAAAGCTTTTCTGCTGAACTCTTTAACCGCCATAAAAAACAATTTAACAAAATTTTGGATAGTTGGACTTCGGGCGGAAAAGATATAACAAATTTAAAACAGTTCTATGATTTTGCGGAAGAACTAAGTAAAAGCGGCTATTTCGAAATAGAAATCGGCCGGAACGTAAATATTTTAGTAACACAAAACCCATCGAACTATGACGGAAGAGATGTTATTGATCCTGTTATAGCAAACGACTCACGTAATGTCTGGGCGTCATCTGTAAACAATACACAAGATCTGATCAGTATTGTTGAAACTTTTTTTGGCCTTATGCCTGCGAGAATTCTCAGTAACATAATTATTGATAACGCTAAAACAGATCTGCGTCCGCTTGATATACTTTTAGCTGAGCTTGAATTTCCGCTATCTTCAAAGCATTCTGTTATTGATAGGATCAAATGCGGACTAAACAGGAGCGATATTGCCGCAAAGAAAGCACTGATCGAAAGAGATATAGCATTTTTGACTGAAAAAAAGGTATCTATAGTTGCAGGGAAAGGATTCGCAATATCTAGTGACGGAACTAAAGTATTTGTTCCTTATGATCAACTTTTATACAGCCCTCAGGATGTAATTACCGGATCCATCATCCATGAGATCAGGCATCAGCGTTATAGTTTATCCTATGATAGAATGGAAGTATTAGCGCATGAGCTCTTTGCGGAACAAAAACTTACCGATGAAGAGTATGCTTCGATGTGTACTCTTACTACTGATCAAGCAATGAACAATCTGCATCAGTTAGCTGAAAATGCCCGAACTGATTCGATCGAAGAACCCGGCTATACCGGGGAAAACGATTATTTGATGACTTTTCGCAAAGAAACATTCATGGATAACCGTATAGATAAATTTACAGGTGACGAAAAAACTAAAATAGAAAATGATCTTGTTGAATGGGCTCACAAATTTCCTGACCAGGCTTTTTTGTCTGAACTTGCCAATGCCGCTTATTTCGGTAAATTCAGTAAAATGTTCGATAAATATCCGGATTATTTGAAAGAAGAAATAATCAGAACAAAAGACGCGTTTTTATTTGCTACTATAGATCCTGCCGTTAAACCGGATTTTGAAAAAATGGAAATGGAAGAAGATTTTGAAGAAGAAAAAGCAAAAGCCGTAAAAACATATATTCACAGAATAGCAACAACTGTTGTCCCGGCATATCAAAGAATGCTTGAAAAAGCTCAAGGATCATATGAAAGTACACAGAATAAATCAAAAGAAATGGGCAAAGAATTTCTGGAATACATGGAGCCCTATGTTGATTCAAATGTAGATCCTGCTAATAAAGGAAAAGGGAAAAAAGTAAAAAGATTAAGTGAGATCGAAAAAAAGATCAATGATAGACTCGCTGAACTTGAAGAGATCAAAAAAAAGATCGGGAATATCAGAAAAGCTATTGAAAAAGAAAAAGATATTGATAAGCGAAAAAATATGTTGCGAATGATGGCATCACAAGTAACCTCTGCCAGGACATTAGCACAGGATATTATCTCCTCAGGTGTTGTGCCTCTGGAAATTCAGGACGAAGTCAAGATGACGCGTGATGATATGTTTGTAGAATTTCGCGAAACGTGTTTAAAAGAGGGCGAAAAGATCGGTGCTTTAGCATCTAAAGAAACTACAAAAAGTAATGAGCTTAAACTTCTTGAACAAAAAATACTTGAACTTATCGATAAAACTAATGAAATAGCTAAGAGTTTGAAAGAGGATCTGACATCCGGGGAAATAGATCTAAAGAAAGATGATATGGAGATCATTCAAAAAAGCATGGATGATACCTTTGCTAAACTGGCTAGTGCCAATGAAGATGAAAAAACTCTGAAAGAGATAGCTGAAGCCATGGAGCAAATGCAGGAAGTAACTGACGCGCTTGGCGCCAGAGCCGGAACAAAGCAAGCCGCAATAGAAAGGGGCAATGTAAAAAATGAGATCGAAATGATCAAGACCATAAGCGCTCTTGAAAGTATCGGGCAGGAAACAGAACATTGGAAAAGAGTTTTATCTTCCAATCCTATATCGGATAGTTTGTATGAAGCTCACGTCGGTCTTTCCGGATTACTCGTTAGATTGATGGCAATAATTACGTCGATGTCATCAATGAATTCGCCTCTGAATATAATTTTAAAAGTTGCTGACATGAAAACACAAGTTTTAACTCTAATTGATGAAGATGAAAATCTTTTAACTTCAATTATAGATGAAAACGAAAAACCGGCATTAGATATAAGCGAAGAGATCTTGGAAAGATTATCGGCATTCCCCATCGAAGCGAAAGAAATTACGGATTCGGCGTTAAGCAAAGTAGATCCTGAAATAATCCAAAGCTGTGCTAAATTACTGATTCAAGGCACAGCCATCTTGCAGGAAGATGCTGTAGTTTTACTTAAAGGAAAAGATGTTAAAGCGAATAACCAAAAGATCCGGGAAAACCGAGTATTGGTGAATGACCTATTTACACAAGTAACAGATCTATTAAGAATGAAATCTACGACAAAAAAAGTGGGAGAAGAACGCAAATCATCTCTCGAAGCAATATTAGCAGAGATTTATGAAAGAAAAGAACAAGCTCTCGCAACAACTTCTAAGATCACGACCTACGAAGGCGTCGTTCCTTTAGAAGACGTGTTAACCGCCTTAAAACAACTTGGCCAAGATTATAGCGAGATATTAACCCAAATACACAGCGCCGTATATTTAAGAGCTGATGCTAACGTGCTGGACATTATGTTTACATGTTTGAGAGATGTCGGGCGTTGTTTTGATGAGGTCAACTTTATTCTTTCAGATATCCGCAAAGAAAGAGCGGACGAAAACAAAGAAGCAATTGATGAAATATTTCAAGAAATAAATCAAAAATATGAACAGGTTTTTCAGCTTGAAGAAGACATTAAACATACCAGATCAATCATCAGAAAAACTATTTTTTCCGGTAATGTCATGGAATTAATTAATGGTATTAATTCTAGGCTTCTTCAAGCAGCGGATCTGGGTGCAAGCCGAGATAGCATCAGTGAAATAACCAATAAACGGAACAGATTAATTCTTATCTTTAAAGGCCTTGAAATAGAGCTGAGAGATATACGTTCTAACCAGGTTTTAGGATCGGCATCTTCAACAATAGAACTTATTTTATCGGGTCTATTGGCAAAGGCAGACAAAATTTCGCAAGATGCTGATACAGATACGTCTGAAGAAAATATAATTAAAGTTTTAAATGCTATTTATGATCTGGTAAATGATCTCTCATCCTTGATTAAAAATGCTTATGATAAAGGCAGCGATCTTTATTTGATCGAAGAAATGATACGCACCAGGGAGAATTTGTTCGAAAAGATCGACAAATACGGATATATACTTAACAGCACTTATGGGAAAGATATACCTGAAAATTCTTCTGAAAAAAAAAAATTAATAAAAGAAATTTCTTTTCTATGGAAAGGATCATTTTTATTGAGAGAAGAGGCAGCATCAAATATTAAAAAAGCTTCGATAGTTTTCAATAAAATGACTGAAACAATTGCTGAGCTTAGACTTAAGCTGAATAATTTATTGATGTTTGGCAATGAAAAGGACATTGAAAAAGCATTGTATTCACGCAATGAGATCTTTGCAAATTTAGATGCAGTAGGGATGATCTTAAGAGAACAAGCATTATCAAGCGCTTTAAAAATGCAGATGATGACAGGCTCTTCGTCTTCAGGCGGAGGAATGACTATATCGCAGGAAGAAGCCTTTGATAAACAAATAGCTGAATTAATATCTAATGCTTCCAAAATAGTTAAAAGCATATCGGGCGAAACATCACGTAAAGAACTGAGCCAAAAACAAAACGAGATAGCTAAAAGTGTCATAGGAATAAATTCTGCCATACTACAACTAAGCCAAATGCAGGGAGCGGAAACAAAAATATTCAAAATATCTGAGGCTCGTGAAATAGTATGGGGCTTTTATACAACATTGTCTGAAGCTCTTCGTAAACATAATCAAAATAAAACAAATGAAAGTTTGTTATTGAAACAAAGAACTTTGCTTTTGAACAATAAAAACGAGTCAATAGCTACTCTGAATGAAACCGATGAATTCATGCCGCTAGAAAATATTGTAAATAGTGCTAATAAAATCTTTGGCCTCTTGATCAGAAACTTCTCCGAAAGACAAACATTGGACGAAATGTCAGGCTCGGACGGTTTAGCGGAAGATAACGGTTTGTTTTTGGAACAATTTAAAATAATAGATGATGTGTGCGCAATTATGCGAAAAGTTGCAAGAGCGTATTCGGCACTAGAACCGCATTCACTGCCTCAACAAGGTGGCGGGGCTTCCGGAGAGTCATCCGGAGGTTCTTCGGGTGAAATGTTATCGGGTGATATGCAAGATGGCTCGCAAGGAAATTCTGGTTCGGGTTCATCTTCCGATTCAGGCGGGTCTATGAGCGGGGGAAGTTCCGGAGGTATGTCTTCCGGTTCTGCAGGGAAAGGCGCGCCGGCGAGAGCACCTTTATCAGGCGGTAGTTCTTCTACATCAAATAATTCCGACGGAGAAGAAAACGTCACACCTTTAAGCACAGATCCGGTTGGTTCGTCAAATGCCGGCAAGGATGAAAATGATGATGACCCAACTCCTTCTAGTGAAAAAATAGACGAACTTGATAAAATCGCTGAAAATTTAGTAACTAACAGACTTGAAGAAATGCGGAAGAGAAATGATCTTCAGGCAAGAGTAAACACCTCAGATCCTAAAGCTAAAAGAGACGCTCAAACTGTTATTAATTATTTCAAACAAAAAGATGCTGAAGAGCTGGTAGAAGAAGCCAGTTCAGGATTAAGAACAAATATCCCTAGATTTGTAAGAAGTGATCCGGAGCCTTTTGACGTTGATATCGAAAATCCCGGCGAGGTATCTTTAGCTTTTGCCTTATATGTCGATAATAGCGGGAGTATAGGCTCTATAAAAACACAAGTATCCAATTGTGCCGCTTATATAATACACCTTTTTGAAGGTATATGCGGGACACGAACAGGTAAAGATAAATTTGCCTATGGTATTAAATCTTTTGATAACGGTATTAATTCCTTTAAAGATTTTAATGAGACTATGACTCAACAAGAATTGCAGTCAGTCCCTAAACATCTTGAATCAATACTGGGATCCGGCGGTACTGATATTTCACTGTGCATAAGATGCATAATTAATGATTTTGAAAATGTTAATAATGAAACAAAGGTAGCGATACTCATTACTGACGGACAAGATTCAGTACCTCCTGACCTGGCTAGAGAAGCGGCAAGTAAAGGCATTACACTCATAGGGATAGGAATAGGTTCACAATACTCGGCAAATGTCGCAAATATTTTTGAGCGATATTTGATTCTCAACGGCACGACAAATGAAATATCGACAGCGATAGTAAGATTGGCAGCTCAGCTGGCTTTAGGGAAAAAACTGGATAAAGGTGATTTGCGAAAAAGTTTAGGTCTTGAAAGTACCTCTATCGAATCCGGAGTAAAAGAACCCAGTTACTTTAACGCTTCGAATAAACCTTTACCGGACTTTCTTAAGTTGATAAAGAATTTAGCCGTAGCACCCTTTTGGTTATTATCAGATATTAAAACGGAATCATTATTATCTAATTCAGCATCTTGGACAACATTCGGATATGTTTTACTAGGTGTAATTGGTTTAAGCTTTTTAGCTCGTAATATGTGGTTAAAGTATAGTTCAAACGATCTTAACACAGAAAAAACAAATAGCGAAACACTTAAAATTAATCATACACACACTCCAAAGAAAAAAGAAACGATTTATCCCAAAAGTGATGAACTGAAAATACTTCCGGAACAAAATAAATATTTAAGAGATATTAAGAGAGAGAATGAAGCCGTACAAAATTTTATCGAAGCTGCTATATCCGCATGTATGTCCCATGAAAACGGAAAAGTTGTAATGGCGTTACATAGGTCTATCTATGAAGATGGCGCAAATGCTAATATTACGAGACATCATATCGACAATGTTCTGAACGCAATTAATAAATTAAAAAGAAAACCCGGTTTTAAAGAGTTATTATCAAATCTTGTAATTGAAAGAGATTTTGAAAACGTAGATAAAATGCTTTCGAAACATGATGTGAACCTTAATACTGGCAAGGACATTGTCTTCTGTTTCGCTCCCGGTACAAAACGAGCCGACTTCATGAAGATAAATGCAAAAATAAAAACAGTTTTTATTAATTTCCCTGAAGAAAAAGACAAAAGCTTTTCAGACGAAAATTATTATTTCCCAATGTTTGAGGTTATGATCATAACTCTGGTTAATTATCTAGGAAAACTTGAAAATATTCCTATCGACTTAGATAATCTAAATATAAAAGACATCAACATGAACGACCCAACTGCTTTCATGGTTTTCAATTTAATGCCAAGATCAGAAAAAATAAAAACAAGCAGTCTAAGCGACAGATACAAATTAATAATTAAGTTCATAAACAATGCTGCATAAAAATGGGGATTAAACATATGAAAAATATTAAAAGAGTTGGTATTGGAGTTATTGTTTTTAGTATTATTTCATCAGGGGTTTTTGATACAGGTCAACTGAATGCTTCTGTGTATGTGAATTGTTATGATAATCTTTCGCCGGAGTCTAGTTTTGCGACTGGGAAATCCGAATTTATATTCCAAGAAAATGCGTCACTTAAGTATGCGGTTCAATTAATTTCACAACTGCTTGTTGACTATAATATTCATCCAAGTGCCGATGCGCTTGCAGCGATATTAAAAAGACATATTAATGACGACACAATATTCGAACCCAAAAGGCTGGATAGAGGTTACATTCTGCCGTTTAGAGCAGAAAGCGGGCGGACAGAAGCACTAAAAGTCGTAATAAAAAATAATGTTCATGGGGATTTATCCCTCGATGACATAATTGTTACTCATGACACGGAATTTGATAAACCACTATCTTCGGTATTCAGTATAGGTGCTCAAAAAAATTTGGTCATGAGCATAACATCTCCGGCTGGAAATGATTTTGATTATTCGGTACGTTCGCTAAAAGATATTGTAGCATCAGAACTTGAAAAGAACGGGTTCACCGAAAAAGACATAGTCAGACAAGTAGTTTTTCTGGATGTTGACGCTAACCTTGATGACGCTGCACAGGCCCAAGAGAACCTTCAATATAGAAGTAAATTTATTTCTGAATTTCAAAACTTATACGGCAAAAACAATCTACCCGCTACAAGCTTCATAGCCCAACCGCCGCTTGGTGGATCAAAAATTGCTATTGAGATTACTGCCATTAAAAATAATAATGAATCTGCAGAAAAAATCAAAGTGAACCGCGTAAATGAAAACTTAACAATTGTTGAAGATGGAGATATCCGTCATGCATACATTTGCGGAATTGAACCGCAAAAGGAAATTCTTGATCCGTTCAAACAATTGGAAAACATATATGCACAAATTAGTGTTTTGTTGCAAACTAATGGTTTTACTTTTGAAGATGTAGTTAGGTTTTGGAATTATGTATATGATATTGTAGGTGAGAACAAAGTTACTAAGGGGCAAAATTACGCCATATTAAATGAGGTCAGAAAAATTGTTTTCGATACATGGGGAACTGATGGCGGACCGATAATATTCGGTAAAAAACTTTCTTTCAAAACTGATTCATCTAAGTCTATACCTCCGGCCGCTACAGGAATAGGGACGTCATTCGGAAATTTTTCTATAGAATGTGAGGCAGTTAGCACTACAAGAAAAGATATAACTTTCAGACCGATTACAAATCCCGAACAGACAGACCCCTACAAATATGAACAGGATTATTTAGCGGACGGATCTAAAAAAGAAAAACCTAAAGAAAAAGCTGAACCAAGGTTCTCAAGAGGAACAGAACTGACGATCGGAAAGGGCAAGATGATTTTTGTTTCAGGCACAGCCTCAGTTAAAGGTTCAATTGTAATGCATGAGGGAGATGTAGAAAAACAAACCGAAACAACACTTGATAATATCAGGCTCGTGCTAAAAGAAGCCGGAGCGGATTTCTCAAATGTACCCCAAATTAGAGTATATGTTAAAAATACCGAAGATTATGAAAAGGTTAAAAAAATAGTCGAACGAGACATTCCGGGAATACCGGCTGTATTTGTTCATGCTGATGTATGCCGTCCCGGCTGGCTGGTTGAGATAGAAGCACTAGCTTTCATATCTGATGAAAATCTTACTGATGGACTCCCAGACGCTGAAGTGGCGCAGGATTTGTATGATGATATAATAAATGTCTCAGATATTGTCCAAAATTCTGTTGATGATAGCATTATACCTGATAGCAACAATAAGATAATACTGGCTTTTGAGGACGAATGGATGAACAACAAGGGCTATGGCCGTCAGGCACTAATTAATGCTGTAATGGATCTTTCTGAGGATAAGGGAGGCATTAAAAATTTCATTATCGTAAGAGCCTCAAAAGATAATTTGGCAGAGGCCGTAAAGAAAATGTCTGAAGAAGCTTCTATCAACTACGCTAATATTGTAGTTTTTGGCAGTGATACTCTACTTAAAGAAGATACTGCATCAAAATTTACTGACGCTTCAGGCAATATGGCGTTTTTGGCCGGGGTAAACCAAGATGCATTGGACGATATTACAAATGACACATATTTATGTTTTCTAGAAATGCTCACAGCAGCACTAAGGATTGCTTTCATAGATAAGGATCTTGATTATTTTCAAGCCTCAGGTGTAAGGGGAGAAAAAATAGCCGCACGCCGCTGGAGTTTTATACCAAATGCGATTGAAATGAGTGCTGATGCACTCTCAAATACTCATAAACTACAAACCGACTTTTTGAGGAATGTATAAACTATCCAATCCCTAATTAAACCCCTGATTAAAAAATTAATGTAATTTTTTTTTATTATGGGGTATATTATGATACTCAAATACAAGGGGGTTATTGTGAGGAACATTTGCAAACTTTTTTGTTTTATTCTATTTATAATTTTTATCGCCGTATGCTCTAATGCATATGAATTAGAAAATACCGGTATAAACATAGAACCTATAGACCATGCTTCGATGGTTATAAATACTGACAATGCAGTGGTTTATGTTGATCCGGTTGGTAAAATTGAATATTATACAACTCTTGCCAAGCCTGATATTATTTTGATCACTCATTCTCATTATGACCATCTTGCGCCTGAACTTATAAAAGAAATTATTGATACTGATACAATTGTTATCGGGCCTAAAGAGGTTATCGAAACTTTAGGTTATGGTGATTTTTTAAACAACGGTGATGTCGGTATTTATAAAGGGGTAGAGATAGAGGCTGTGCCTGCTTATAACACCTCACCGGATAAATTAAAATTTCATGAAAAAGGCAAAGGCAACGGATATGTGTTGAAACTAAACAATAAAAGAATATATATTTCCGGAGATACAGAAGATATTCCCGAAATGAGATCATTAAAAAATATTTACTGCGCGTTCGTGTGTATGAACCTGCCTTATACGATGAATGTTGACCAGGCTGCTTCTGCGGTGCTTGAATTCAAACCTGCCATAATAATACCTTATCATTATAAGGCTCAGGAAATGATAACTGATCTCGACGAATTTAATAATTTAGTTTCCGCAGATCCAAACATAAAAGTTGTTCTGCTTGATTGGTATGCCAAAGTCAAATAGTAGTTTTGCAGAAATTATTTCTTATAAGTTTGAGCCGGTTATATTTGTGCTATAATATTCATCAGCAAAATAACCAGGGAGAATGATTGCATGAAATTATCAAGACCACTAGTAGTACTAGACCTAGAAACAACCGGTACATGGATTGAAAAAGATAAAATTGTAGAGATCGGCATGATCAAATGTATGCCTGACGGTGAAAAAACAACATATTTAAAACGGGTAAATCCCGGGATAGCAATACCAAAGGAAGTATCTGACCTTATCAATATTACAAATGAAGATGTTAAAAACGAGCCATCTTTTAATAAGATTGCAGGAGAAGTTTTAGCTTTTATTGGTGATTCAGACCTGGGCGGATTCAACTCAAAAAGATTTGATTTTCCGCTGCTGCAAAGAGAATTATATGACGCAGGCATTAAATTTGAATGGGAAAATCGATCTATATATGATGCTCAAATAATTTACCATGTTAAAGAAAAAAGAGACTTATCAGCAGCATATGAATTCTATTGCGATAAGCCCTTATTAGAAGCACATACTGCACTAGGTGATGCCGAAGCTACTTTAAAAGTACTCGAAGAACAGGTAAAAAAATACGGCACAGATGCCGGATCAATTGATGATCTAAATGATATCGATTATAAAAAACGAAGTAATTTCTTTGACGCCGAGTGCAAATTCTGCTGGTGGAACAAAGAACTTTACCCGATGTTCGGAAAACACGCAAAAAAACTTTCGCTTAGAGAAATAGTTATAAAAGACCCTTCATACTTACGATGGGTTTTAAATGCAGATTTTTCTGAAGAAATTAAAAATCTTGTAGATAATGCCTTAAACGGCATTATACCCGAATATGACAATTCTCAACCTATGGATTAATCTTATAATACATTGAAACGCAGCAGGGGAAAACCCAAAAAAGAGAAATTAAAATGAAAATACTTGCTATCAGCGGAAGTTACAGAAAAGGAAAAACTATAGATATTCTGATAGACAAGGCAGTTGAAGGTATCAGACAAGTTGATCCTTCAATAGAAGTTGAAAAGATCAGCCTTATAGACAAAAACATTAAATACTGCACCAGCTGTATGTCCTGCAGAAATGATGATCCGGACTTGCCTTTAGCTAAATGTTCAATAAATGATGATATGCAGGAAATTTACAATAAGATGCTGGATGCAGACGGATATATTTTCGGGACACCCGTCAATTGCGGCCATGTGACTGCAGTTCTAAAAACTTTCATAGAACGATCAATATGGATATTTGCAAAACCCGGAACCAGCCCTCTTAAAGGCTGTCCGGCTCCTCGTACAAATAAAAAAAGATCAGCAATGTTCCTAATAAGTGCCGGAATAGTTCCTCCTGTGTTAAGAATGTTCTGCGATGACGCAAGCAAACTTTTAAAAGATTATCTTGAGAGTTCATTTCATATAAAGATTACAGGTGACATATATGCCGGTGCTGTTGAAAAAAGGGGCACATCATATTATTTCGATCAAGCCGTAAAGAACGGCCGCAAATTAGCCAAGAGTTTGCAATCATAAATTAAGGAGGAAGTGAATGAAAATAACCGCAGTATTAGCAATATCAGCAGTATTAATTTTGCAAACATCTTTTGCATTATCAGAAACTAAAAATGAATATTGGGATAATGGGAAGGTCAGAACAGCCGAAGTATTCGATGATCAGAATAACTTAATTGAAAAAACATATTATGACATTGACGGCGATATAGAACTGCAGGAAGAATACGATACGAACGGAAAAAAGATATCTCTCGCTAATTTCAGCAAATACGGCGGACTAAAAGAAAGCTCCGACGGCTGGGCGGCAATGAAATGGAAATATTCAGGCGGCAATATGATAGGTGAAGGATACTATAACGCCCAGGGCCGCCTCACCGAATACAAACAATACAATGAAGAAGGCGATCTAATCGATAAAAAATACTTCGGCGATCAATCACCTGACCCGAACGAAGAATACGCCCCGATTCCACCGCTTGCCGGCGAATCAATAGAATATTATGATAACGAAGGAAATGAAGGATCTGAAACAAAAATAGGTTATGCTAAACCATTTTTCCCGTACATTTTCCCTTTAGAAGATTAAGTATGCGTTAAAAATCAAAGGAGACCAAATGGAAAAAATAGAACAAATTTACGAAAAAGAAGATATCAAAAATATAGCTAAATACCAAAAACTAATATGCTGGTTATTTCTTTTTATCATAATAGGATATTTATCCTCGCTTATCCCAGCGGTAGGAATTGTTTTATTACCTTTATCAATCATTGCAGGCATAGTTGTAATTTTTATAGTATATCGTTTAGCAAAAGCTTTAAAAATAAAAAACGCATGGTTATATGCAATAGGAATGCTGGTCCCGCTTGTAAAACTGATAGTTCTTATCACTGTCATTAGAGACGCCACAAAGGTGTTAACAGCAAAAAACATTAAAGTAGGTATAATGGGATGCAGGAAAGCAGACTTAGCGCACTACTTGGAATCTTGCCTAAATTAAAATTATGTCCCTGATTGTACATCATAAACCTATATGAAGAACATTTTTGAAAATATACCTAAAGTCCTTAAAGAAGAATTGTTTGAAAACATTATTGATAACAAAGGGATTAGAATAGAACGGATAGTTTCGGATGGGCAGGCTACGCCTCAAGGGGAATGGCTTATCCAGGACATGGACGAATGGGTTATTTTGCTTTCTGGTTATGCTGAGTTATCTTTTGATGATGCTATTTCAAATATAAAGATGAAACCCGGAGATTATATCTTTATTAAAGCAAGTCAACGCCACCGAGTTGATATGACGAGCCTTAATAAAAAAACTGTGTGGCTCGCAGTTCATCTTTGTTGTGACGTTTAAAAAAGGTGGAGGTATATATGAAAAAATTATTGCATATTGTCGCTAGTCCTCGAGGCGCCGAATCAAGAACGCTTAAGGTTTCTCAATCTTTTTTAGAAGAGTTTAAAGTGAAATCCTGATTATAAAATTGATGAATTTAATATCTACAAAGAAAAATTACCTGAACTTACATAATGATTAAAAAGGAGCCCCATGATTAAACATGTCCTAATGTGGAATGTCCAGAATATCAAAGACAAATCAAAAAATGAGACCATAAATGAGGCTGCCAAGTTGCTTGAAAGTCTTAAAACCAACGTCCCGGGGATATTGGCCCTTGAAGTAGGAATAAATATTACCGAGAGCTCTCGTGCTAAAGATATATTTTTTTATACCGAGTTCGCTGATGAGCAAGCTTTAAGCACATATCAAGACCATCCTGAACATCTTAAAGTAGTTGCGAAGCTGAAACAATTAGTTGAAGCCGGGTCAGTCGTGGATTATCTGGTGTAAACTTGTAGCGCGGCCGGCGAGGCGTAGCCGAAGCAATTTCAAATAATCAGCCCCAGTTTTTATTGTCTTTCTCCACACGGTGATACCGCTTCTTAATATGTTTCCGCTTTTCCCGTACATTTTCCCTTTAGAAGATTAGAATTGAACGTATATAAACTTTTCTCATATATATTTCCACAATAAATCCAAAGCAATCTAACTTTGTTTAATTTAATTAATTCGTACCTGTCGCTAATTTGTTAAGTTAAGAATAAAATACTTTGCTAGCTTTTACTTGTTATAACTTTTTAATTAATGTATAATTGTGAATGATTATAACTTTATGAGAGCCTAAATATTAGGTATTACTTAATTTATATATAAATTAGGGGAAAATGAAAAACAACAATTCTAAAAGAAAGTATAAAATCAAAGTATCAAAGACAATTGTTTCTGTTGGTTTGTCACTTATTTTGATCTTTAATAGCACCCAAAATGCTTTTACTTCTACTTGTAAATCATTCGAAAATACTGATCTACAGGTTCAGTCTATTTTTAATCCAATTACTGAGGTAGTTGGTCAAAAACAATCAAAACTTTTCGAGATTGAAGTCGCGTTGATATTATCAACAATTCATAAAAACCCTAAAATACCTTTTCATGAAATAAATGCTTTATTAGATAAATGGTATGCAAGTATTGATGGAGTTAGATTTTTAGACGTTCAACCTACGCAATCATTTGATAATGAAGGTAAAACTGTTGTTGATCTTCGTATATTTAATGGCACATACAAAGGGACACGTTTGAGATTGACTTCAAATAAGAAAAAGTTAGAAGATCTTCAAAAAGATGAAAAAAATATAAGCATAGAAATTATTGATGCTATGGAGCCTGCAAACGATTCTCAAAGCATAAAGTATGTAGATATGGAGCTCAAAAGAGGACGTAAACTTGCCAAAGCTGCAATTATTTATACATCAAAAATACAGGACAAAGAATTAAGAAAGAGAATTATAAATGAAACTATAAATGCATATAAAGAAGACACTCCGGATTTTGTTGTTGATTATGCTGATGGAATAAACAGAGTTAATGATGAGATGATAATTATACGAGAAGTCGGAGGTCCGGTTTTAGGATATATTTCGTATGGAAAAGTTGGTGATACAGGTTATAAAATATATTTTCAATATGTTTTCAAGAAGGAGAGAGAACGGCGTGTAGGAAGAAACCTCATAGTTGAAACAATTAAAGAATTACTAAAAGACGACGAGATTAAAACAAGATGGCGCCTTGAAACAACTCCACTTTCATATAATGCCGAAAATTTATGGGAATCAATGTTTGGCCCAGCTGCAATTACAGGAGAAAAAGACCTTGTACATAACAAATTTGTTAAACGTGCACATATAGACATTAGAGATTACCAAGAATTAAAAACAGAACCTATTCTTTGCAAACAACCGACATACAATGATAGTTTTGTAGCAACAATTGACGGTCCCAGCGGAACAGGAAAATCAACAACATCCAGAACAGCTGCCAAAAGGTTAGGAGCTGTCTTCTTTTCATATGGTCAGATGTACCGGCTTATTACAATGCTTGCTTTAAAAGAAGGTGTAGAGTTAACCCCTAACATGGATGAAGCAGCTATCAATAAATTAATAAAAATCGCAGCTACTATAAACATGAAGGATTTTGAAATAAAAGAGGAAAATGACAAATATATTACGTACTATGAACGAAACAATATTACCGACATTTTTTATTCCACTCAAATAACAGATAATGTTCCTTATGTGTCCGCTATCCCTGAAATAAGACAGATAGCCGTAAAAAAGATAAGAGATTGGGTGCGAGTGCTAAAAGAAATGGGTATTTCTATAATTTTTGAAGGAAGAGTAACTGGCATAGAACTTGCTCCGGATGCAGATTTGAAATTATTTATGTCAGCAACACCTGAGGTCCGTGCATTAAGAAGAACAGAACAGTTAATAAAAATGTCAAATCTTAAAACTGTATATTGCACGGAAATGGGCGTATCAGAAACTGAATATGACATTTTAAAAAAGACTTTATCCGAAGATGATCTACTTAAAAATGTAATTACTTTGATCGCTAAAAACATTGAAACAAGGGATAGGTTGGATAGAGAACGTAAGCATATGCCTGCGACCATACCAAAAGGAGCTGAAATTCTTGACAGCAGTGATATGAGTTTAGCAGAAACAGTCAATGAGGTGGTTAATAGGATAGAACTCGCCAGAATAAATAGTTTATTGGAATCAGTTCTTGATATTGATGAAGATGTAAAAAACAGATTGAAAGTTTTTTATTATAAATATGTCGATATGGTGAATGTCAAATTCACTCCTCCTAAACGAAGTTTCATGGAAGATAACAGAGTTTCTTATCTTAAACCAGAAAAAATTGCTGATTTATTTTATCTTTATGAGAAATACAATTTCAATATATGGGATCTGCTTGGTGATACTGCAAAAACTGAGTGGGTAGACAAAACTACTGATGAAATTTTTAAATATATTTTTTCTATTAATGATAAAAATGAACTGATCATGGAGTTCGAACCCGGCAGTTCACAAGGAATAGCAGAAGTTGGAAAAGCTACAAGAGACCGTTTTGACATCAAAAAAGAATTTAGCGGATTAAATCTTGGGAATTTTTTAATAAAAACACATTACCTTATCTTGTGGGCAAAAAAAGGAATTATAAAGGATGATATTCACATAGCTTGGGGCGTTGAACAGAATAAACTTGTTGAATATTATAAATCGATCGGAGCAACGGATACATGGATTTACGACGGTGAGCAGCACGCCATTATGCCCATACAGGGAGGCTTACCGGCAGCAATACTTTCTAAAGAATCAGCATCAAGGCTTACCGGTTTAGATCCATTTATTTGGAGATACTGGAGCCAAAGAAGAATGGACAGATATCTTGAGCTTGTTAAAGGTATTGATACTAATGTTTTGGTCTCGGCTCAAAAGGCTTTTTCGGAAGAAATGAAAGAAAGAACTCCGGAGCAAAAAAGATCAGTAACTTCCGGTTTAGCCTCAAATTTTATGCTCAATTTCATGCTGAACAACAAAACCAAAAATGAAGAAAATAAAATAAATCATAGCCCGACTGACACAACAAAATCTTTCGTTCCCTATGAAGCATCATCAGATTTGTATGAATTGAAAGATCAAATGTCTACTGTGGTTGACGCAATAGGGAAAGAATTACCGGCAAGTATAGTGATGGATCCTGAAACCGGATTACTGCAATATTTTAAAACAGGCAAACCCTTCAAGGCGATCGAAGCAGATGTATATTACAAAGAAGGTGAAACTTGGGATATTCCTAAAGGTGTTGAGTTTCCACAATATCTGAAAAAATCTATCAACAATAGTAAGGGTGCATTAGTTCTTATAAGTGGGCCTTTTTACGATATGATAGAAGGCAGTAAAGATTCAGGATTTATAAGAGAACTCACTTATGAAGAAATATATAAACGTTTTGGTCTGATAAAAGTAGTTGATTCAAACGGGACTGCTTTTCGTGTTCCGGTTCTGGGAGTAGCCGGACGATCATTCGTTTTGCCTGTGCAATATACCATAAACACGGTCAACGACGAAGTCGGATCTACAATAATTACTGGCAAAAAAGATATTTCGAATTTGACACAACACAGCACTAAAGTTTTTGGTTTGGAATTCAAAAATGCCGGGACGCCTGCATATGAAGAACACAATATTAATGGGATGTTCCCTTCTACAAAGGATACTAAATATCAAGGTGAACAAGGTGTTTTTCTTCCTTGGATTCATCAGTATGGTGCAGGCAATCCTGTTGGTTTAGGCAATGAATATGGAACAACCATTCCCAGAAATATAAATGCATTAAAAACAGGAGGCCAGCTGACAAGATGGAGCCTTGCAACCTTGCCGTTAGAGACACCATTCAAAATTATTCTCAGAACACCTGTAGGCGACTATAGAAGGTTGTCTGTATTTTTCAATAGAGATACAAGCCCAAATTACGAAAACTTTAATTCGATCATGGAAGAATACGGGTTAACGCATGAAAGATACAGCGAAATACTAAGCGAGAATTATGGTAACAATATGAGAGTGATGATAGAAAACAATATAATGGAAAGCATGCATGGTTCAATAATCAATTCAGATATTTTCGGAAAAATTACTGATCTAGGAGATTTCTGGGAGATACAAGGAGATAAAGAAAGATATTTAAAGTTCGCTCTGGATATAAGGATTGATAATTTAGTAAAAGTACTTAATCTAATGGGCGACAATGAAAATAATACAAAGAATAAAGCTTTAGAAAATTTTGCCAAGTCCTATTTCAAGGATGATGTTGATATTACAAGTCTCAGTTTCAACATTGAAGACACAGCCCAGTTAAAAAAAGCAATCTACGATCATGCGAAAAATATAGTATCAAAATATATCAAACCTAAAACCGATCAAACAGATAATATTAAAGAAACGGATCCCAAGGAGAAAGCAGCAGAATACCTTATCACACTGAACGATAATTGCCGTAAAATGATGAAAGGCCTGGAGAATTTGCTCTTCAAAAATAATAATCTTTCTGAGCCAATTAATTTCATAATTGATCCGACTTTGTTTTCAACAAAAGATACAGAGAAGATGGAAAATGACATAACTGTATGGGCCTATCTAATACTTCTATACGGGGATCACGATAATGTACATTTTTCATTCAAAAACAATTTTACAGTTAATAATTTTGTTCCTGAAAAATTAAAAAAACTCATAGCTGAAGCGCCTTCTGAATCTAATATTTTAGAACTACTAAAATTAAAAATGAATGCGCTATCCGGTAGTTTTAATAAAAATGTAACTCCTGATGAATATTTTATAAGCAAAATAAATTCTGACACTTCATCAACTGCTATTGAAATACCTATATTATCTAAAGAATGGCTTGAGTTCATAAAAAGAGAGAATAGCGGTTTAGATCTTGCAACAAACCAATACCCGATTGCTATGGATGAAGTCCCTGACGGCATTGACGCCCAGACCGCATTAAGGCATTTTGAAACAGCGGTAACAATAGGTTTTTCCAAGGCTGCGTTAGCTATGGCTAAAAATCGCGGTCATGGCGTTAAAATTATCGAAGATGAAGAGGTCCGACAACTCATTAAAGATACTTGCATGATTGCAAGAATGCAGGAAATTTACAACACTGTTTTTGATGGGAAAATGAAAATTACTGAACAGACATTGCTTAATATGGTAGATAATTCGCCAAGAGTACGATTGAATTTAGCGATAACCATGGCACTACCGCCAATGGTTTATGCCGCAATAAAAGAACTACAAATAGCAATACACGACATCTTAAGAGCAGCATAACTTGTGTTCAAGCCACATTTAATTACTATGAAATCCTTAATTCTCTAATATATTTAGGAAAGAGTTTTCTCCGAAGTGTTTCATAAAAGAATATTTTTTATGTTTGATGAAGATATAGCTAGATACCATTCAGGGGCAACATTGCGTAGATTTAAAAAATATTTACTGATTTGAAGGAAGATAAACGCTATTCGAAATATTTAAAGAACTTTAATTTATTGGAAGTTGTGGGGTCTGGTACGGACATAGGACATAAGAATAAATGGTGTCAAGAATAAATGGTGTCAGGCACGGACATAGGACATAAGCAATGTTAAGTAGTTAATTCTAGTTTCGGGGTCTGACCTCACTCAATACTCAATATTGTTCCCATCGATTTAGTTCTTCCCTGTTAGTTATATGTAAAAGCAAGAGACCCTCTTTTTCGTCTTCATTGATCGGAGTGGCTCCTTCGGGATAAATGTAGTCCATTATATTTTCTCCCATAGATAAGAGGGGAGAGTAGTAGAAAGTTCTTTAGCTTTTTCTTGTAACATTGAATCTATCTCTTTTTGTGATAAAGCCTGTTTTTCTAAAAACATGCTTTGAGAAGACTGCTTAATGATTTTTTTTGCTAATAAGTAAGCTTGTTTTTCAATGCTTTTTCGTAATGATTCACGCGGAACTAGTGCATAAACAAACAAGCAATCTAATTCTTGCGCAACTTTTCTAAGAGTTTTTAGCGTTAAAGCACCACTTGATTCGCTCTGCTCAAGAATAGATACTCGAGGTGAACTAACATTTAGTCTCTTTGCTAATTGTGTGCTTGTCATCCCCAATGCTTTACGTATAGACTTTATCCAACCCTTGGTAGGCGGAGTTATATTTTTAACAGCGCTGTAATTACTTAACGTTGAATCTAATTGTTCAATGACTAAAGCTTTTTTAGAATAAACCATAAATACCCCCTCAAATATATTTTGTGTTTATTTTAACATATATATTAAACTCTACACATAAGGATTAACATATACATTAAATATTGCGCTAATATATTAATATATATGTTAAATATACACGTCTTAAGTAGAAAAGTCAAGTTCTGCAATGTTCTTTCTAAAGATTATTTTGCATATATTTTTTCACGCCTTCAGTATATAAGATGCTTTTAACCATGAAAAAAACAGGCTTGCTTTTACCTAAAGTCCTGTGTATATTGCTTATTATTCTCATCACAAATAAGGATAGGAGTCCCCTGACTCTAAATTTAAAAGGAGATAACATGAAAAAAGGAATAGTAGCAGTATCTGTAGCAGTAATTCTAGGCGCATCATTAATAATAGTAGCTAATATCGGAGCTAATACAGCCATAAACATTAAGAATAAAGGCTATGTAACAGTTAAAGGATATGCTAAACAAAATATCACATCAGATTATGCTATTTTCAATATTGATATCGTTTCAGAGAATCCTGATATTAAAGCGTGTTACGCTACTTTAGCGGAAGATAAAAATAAAATATTGTCTTATCTGGTTAAACATAATATTTTAAAAGACGAAATCGAAATTAAACCCGCCTACGTTGAAGAAGAATATAAACTTAATGACAGAGGATATAAGACTGACGAGTTCATTAAATATATCATTCATCAGACAATAACGATCAAAAGCAAAGATGTTGCTAAAGTAAGGGATCTATCGGCGAATATTGTTGAGATACTCAACCAAGGAGTTAAGGTACTTATCGATCGTCCTCAGTATATATATCGCAATCTGGAAGATCTGAAAATCGAAATGGTAGGCAGGTCAACTAATAATGCCAGAGAGAGAGCGATAACAATAGCGAAAGAAGGCAAGTTCCGTTTAGGTTCAATCGCTGATGTCCGAGTCGGCGTCTTTCAAATCACTCCGGAAAATTCTATGGATGTTTCAAACTACGGCATCAATGACACGACCAGCATAGAAAAAGAGATCAAATGTGTCGTAGAGATACAATATTTTGTGAAATAAAATAGTTACTGAAAATATTTCACATATACGGTGGAAAAGTTAAGCTAGCGCATGCGGAAGGATGAAATTTGTTCGTTTCATTCTATGCCTTGACTACTGTGTCATCTTAATGTATACTTAATACAATTAAATGTATTAAAACGTACATAAAATTGTAGGTATATATGCAATATAGACTAAACAAAGATGATTTATTAAAAGTCCTTGAAGGATGGAATGCTTTTTTAAAGAGAAAAGTGCATCTAATCGCTTGCGGTGGGACAGCTTTGACTTTGTTGAATATGAAAAATTCAACAAAAGATGTAGATTTCATGGTCCCCAATGAAAAGGAATATGCCTACTTAACGTCAACTCTGAAAAAGTTGGGATATAAACTAGTCACCGGGTCAGGTTGGAAAAAAGATGGTGATTACTATATTTTTGACCTTTTTTGCGGCAATAAAATTCATACAACCGAACTTATGCAATCCCCACTAGTCGAAGGAAATCATTATTTGTTTAAAGAGTATTCGCGTATTTATGTAGGAATATTAAATTCTTATGATTTGATTATTAGCAAATTATTCAGAGGGAGCACGGTGGATTTCGAAGATTGTGCATTGTTAGTTGACGAAAAGGAATTAGACATTGATTTGTTGAAGAAAAAATTCAAAGAAACAGCAAAGTATTATTTTGGTGAAGATAAAGTCTTAAAAGAATTGAAGTACTTTTTGCGTAAAATAGGAAGGGACTAAATATGGAAATGAAATTAACGGATAAAGTAAAACAACTCGGATATTATTTTTTTGAAAAAGACCAAAATGATAATATATACAAAATACTTTGTGATGTATTGAAGTCTAATGAAACACGATTTTTGGAAGGATTTCCGGTTATGTTGCTAAATGCTTTTTATCAACAAGATTTTGAGTATGATCAGTTTGTACAAATGAAAAAAAGACAACAAATTGGAAAGGAATTTAATGATTATATTTTCTTGGCATTGGCCTTATATAAATTTAAAAATCTTCATTCACAGAAAGTTGATAGGCTATGGGGGACTTTAACACAAAAGGAAAGTCACAGGATAGATCAATTCCATAAATCCTTATTAGATCACCAATTGTTTCAGATCCATGAATATTCTTTTGACCCCGGGAAATTAGACAATCTTTTTAATATGTATTTTTCAAAAGAAGACATTACTAGAGCAAATGAAATAGCAAAGAGACAGGAAACATTATCGTTTGATTTTGCGCTAGGTCAGTTTTTCCCATCAAAACAAAGAGAGATTTGTTTGAAAAGGCTTAAGGGAGAAATTCTTTCTAAAACGGAAAAAGAATATTATTCAAGAGTTATCAAGAAAAAACTTGTGGCCTTATCAAATGACGAATTGCATCGAATAGCAAAAATACTAATAGAATTATAACTACATAAAACTACTACAAATGTTTTGAGTATGGCCATGTTTTTTGAGTTTAATGAAAAGTCAGGCCGGGGCGATACGGAAGGGTAATTGACCTCAAAAAAATCACCAAATTATAAAGGAGAGAAATGTGAAGCAACACAGAATTTTTAGTTTATCACTTTCAATAATGCTTTTGCTGCTTGGGCTCGGGCTTTCGCCTGTCTTTGCACAGGCCGGTACTCCTCAGAATGTTGATACGGACAAAATAGCTACCTCTGCTGATGGCACAGTAATCAATTATTACGAGCATGGGCAAGAGGGGACTGTGCTCGTGTTCGTTCACGGATGGAGTTGTGACGCAAGCTACTGGAGAGAGCAGGTCGAGTATTTCAAGGAGAAGTATCACATAATTCTGATCGATCTGGCTGGGCATGGTCGTTCCGGGAGCGGTCGCGAGAATTACACCATTGAAGCTTTTGGTCAGGATGTTACGGCTGTTGTCGAAAGTGTCGGGGCAAATAAGGTGGTCTTGATCGGTCATTCCATGGGTGCCCTTGTCATTGCAGAAGCGGCTCGCTTGATGCCAAAGAAGGTGATTGGATTGGTCGCAGTTGATGATCTTCAGAACGTGGAATATCCCCTAGGGGAAGAACAATTCAATGAGATGACCGCGCCATTCAAAGAAGATTTCAAACAGGGCGTTAGAGGTTTTGTTATGGGTATGCTGCGTTCTGATAATTTGCCGGTCAATGAATGGGTGATCTCTGATATGTCTTTGGCTGATCCCAAGGTTGCGCTCAGTACAATGAATGAGTCATTAGGTGGGTATCTGACAGGTGATGTAACCAAGTTGTTCGATGAATTGGATGTTCCGGTTATAGCTGTGAACTCCGACCTTTGGCCAACAAATATCGAAGCGAACAGACGGCACATAAAGGACTTTCAACTAATCGAGTTGGACGGACTGGACCATTTTCTGATGCTTAAAGCCCCCGAGCGTTTCAACCCAGCGCTTGAGCAAGCTATAAAAATGATAATTAAAAAATACAATATTTTGTGAAATAAGAGAATGTGACTACCGTCATCCTGAGCCGAAGGCGAAGGATCTGCTATATGTGCTGTTGAATTTCAAGTAAGTGCAACTGATACTTGTTTAGAGCAGTTTGATGATGGTTTGTGGTATAATGTTGGAGATTATTTTGGGTTTTAATGAAAAGTTAAGCCGGGGCGATACGAATGGTTAAAAACAAGACAACGAATAGACAAAAGAATATCGCGCGGGTTGTGCAGGAGAGAAAAAAACATTTCGGAAAAAAGTTGAAGAGTGCAAAAAATGGAAAATAAATGAAGATTTGAACATTATATCTTTTCTTCGAGGCTAACACAATTATTCAAAAGTCACTTGACATGTAATCTATGAAATACGGCATATATGAACAAGTAATTAATTTATACTACCAAAATCAATTAGATAGTACTTCTTCCGATTCAGTGAATGTTAAAACAAGCAAGATAGACCCTTCAGAAAGTTACATTATTTTATCAAATTATATAAATCAAGTGCTTACCAAAGCTTTACGATATTTCAAAGGTGAATTAAAAATTGATGCCCAAGTTCTTTTATGCAATAAAATTATTAAACTTATGCTTGCAGAGACAGGACAGAAGGATCTATCGGAATTTCTAATATCAAAGGAAGCTGAACTTTTATTGCATTTGATTGACTTCAAGGATAATCCTTTGCATGTAGGCATCGTTCGTCCTGATACTTCTATTTCGCAAAGTAGTTTATTTACAGGAGCACATGCCGAGCCTAGCCTTGGGGTTGAGATGGCCAAAGAGATTGCTTCGGCTGATCGCATCGATTTGCTTGTTTCATTTATTAAATGGTCTGGACTGAGGTTGATTAAAGATGCCTTAGAGGTGTTTACGAAACGGGAAGGTGTTGAGCTAAGGGTTATCACTACATCGTATATGGGGGCTACAGATTATAAAGCCGTTAAGTATTTAGCTGAATTGCCGAATACTAAAGTGATGGTATCTTATGATACTAAAAGAACTAGGCTACATGCTAAGGCATATTTGTTTCATCGTAATACGGGCTTTAGTACCGCATATATTGGTTCATCTAATTTGTCTAATGCGGCCATATCTAGTGGGCTTGAGTGGAATCTTAAGGTTACTCGTCAAGATTCAGCAAATATCCTAGATAAATTTTCTTCAACGTTTGAAACGTATTGGAATGATAAAGAATTTACGCGCTTTGACCCTAATAAAGGGGAACAATTAGTTGATGCATTAAGAAATGAAAGAAATATTGTTGGCAATGAAGTTAGATTCGACTTTGATATCCGTCCATATCCATATCAGGAAGAAATACTAAATAAATTGCAGGCAGAACGTGAAGTCCACGGGAAATTCAAGAACTTAGTTGTGGCTGCTACCGGTACAGGAAAGACGGTTATATCTGCATTCGATTATAAAAGATTTTGTGCGAATAATACAGGCAAGGCAAATAAACTACTATTTGTTGCACATAGGAAAGAAATATTAGAGCAAAGTCTTCAGTGTTTTAGATCAATATTGCATGATCGTAACTTTGGGGATTTATGGGTGGGAGAGCATTTCCCTGAACAATATGATCATTTATTTGTATCAATCCAAACTTTTAATTCTCAAAAATTACATGAAAAAGTAAAAGATGATTATTATGATTTTGTTGTTGTTGATGAATTCCATCATGCAGCAGCGCCAAGCTACCAATCATTACTGAGTACTTTTAAACCTAAAGTCTTACTTGGACTTACTGCAACGCCAGATCGAATGGATCAAAAAAGTGTTTTGTCGTATTTCGAAGATAGGTTATCTGCAGAACTTAATCTTAAAGAAGCAATTGAGCGCAAACTACTCTGTCCATTTCAATATTTTGGTGTCACAGATAATGTAGATTTAAGGTCTTTGAACTGGACGCGAGGAAAATATGATGTTAATGAATTGGAGGATCTATATCTTGAAAATGATCATCGAAGTTTGAATGTATTAAAATCTTTAGAAGATTATGTTGAGAATATACATGAAGCGACAGGTCTGGGTTTTTGTGTTTCTCGTAAACATGCGGAATATATGGCTAAATTTTTTAATAAGCACGGGGTGATGGCAGATTTTATTACGGGAGAATCTAACTCAGAACAAAGAAGAAATATTCAAAAGAAGCTTATAAAAAAAGAAATTAATTTTATTTTTGTTGTCGACTTATACAATGAAGGTGTTGATCTGCCTGCTGTAGATACAATTTTATTTTTAAGACCGACTGAAAGTCTAACAGTCTTTATGCAGCAGTTAGGCCGAGGATTAAGACTTAGCCCGGATACTAATAAGGAATGTTTAACAGTGCTAGATTTTATTGGACAAGCACATCAGAACTATTGTTTTGAAGATAAATTTCGATCATTGGTTGGGAAAACATATAATTCTATTGAAAAAGAGATTGAAAATGAGTTTGCTTTTGTGCCTAAGGGGTGCTTTATAAAGTTAGAAAAATTAGCCCGCGAATTTGTTTTAAAAAATGTTCAACAAGCGATTAATAATTCACGAGCAAGCATTACCAAACGAATTCGTACATTTGAGGCTGATTCACAGATAAAACCAACTTTGCGTAATTATCTTAAGTACTATAACTTGGACATTAATAGTCTCTATAAAAGAGGGACATGGACAAGTCTCTGTATTGAATCAGGCATAAAAGAAGATTTTGAGTGTGAGCATATGGCAATTATTGATAAAGGATTGCATAGGCTTACACATATAAACTCTAGACGTCTAATAAACTTCTTGAAACAACAGTTAAACAATAAGCATGATTATGATTATAGTAATTTAAGTGAAGATGAGAAGAGGATGATGTTGATGTTTCATTATTCGATGTGGAAAAAACCGAATAATGATCTAGGTTTTACTAGTGTAAATGACACAATTGCGAAGCTTGTTCGATATGATTCTTTTGAAGAAGAGCTTAAGGATTTGCTTGACTATAAATATGAGAAAATTGATTTTCTGGACAAGAAATTAGATTTAGGATTTCCTTGTCCATTAGATTTGCATTGTAACTATACACTAGATGAAATATTAGCTTCAATCGGAAAGAGTACTTTGAACAATAAATTTGCCATTCGTGAGGGTACTTATTATTGTAGGGAGCATAATGTGGATCTGTTTTTTGTAACTCTCAATAAATCCGAGAAAGATTATTCGCCATCAACAATGTATGAAGATTATGCAATAGATGAGTATCTATTTCATTGGCAATCACAAAGTGGTACTAGTCCGGAATCACCAGCGGGGATACGATATATTAATCAAGAGAAATCCGGTGGTAAAGTGCTGTTCTTTGTGAGAAGTCACAAAAAAGAAAATGGATTAGCGACTCCCTATAGTTATTTAGGCCCTGCAAATTATGTTGAACACTCAGGCAGTAAGCCAATTAGTTTTATTTGGAGGCTAGAAAATCCCATCCCTGCCTTTTTAATTGGCGAAGTTCAGAGCTTGGGAATTGGATAAAGAATTATCCATAAGAAACAACAGGGTCAACCCTTGAAGTGTAAGAAACAACAGGGTCAACCCTTGTGTAAGAAACAACAGGGTCAACCCTTGAAGTGTGAAATCATTTGAAACATTTCACCTTTCAAAAGCTGACCCCACTAAATTGTTAATGAAAATGTGCATAAAAATAAACGAATTTATTTTAGTGTCAGATATATTAAAAACAATAAGGTCAGGCACGGACATAGCCCACAAGGAGTAAAAATGGAAAATTGCGAAGATATTGGTAAGAAGATCGAAGAAAAAGTAGAGAAATGGTGTTGTAATCCGATGAAAAGCAATGAATCTTGTGGTGGTTTTATGTATATTCTAGGACTTATCGGAGCAGCAGTTTATTTTATTCAAGCTGCGGATAGTTTTGGGGTCGGAGTTTTAGGTTTTTTAAAATCCCTAGTTTGGCCTGCAGTTCTTGTTTTTAAGCTTTTTCAGTTTGTAGGAGCTTAGGTTGTTGATTTGATTCTTAATAATGTGGAAAATTTCTGCTGGGCAAGAGTTGGGTTAAGTTACAAGTTAAGCCTTGACCCCTTAATAAAAAAAAAGAGGGATTATGAAAAAAGAACTAGTTGTTAAATTGAATAAGACATTTGAAGAGTCGGTTTATAACGAAAATGGAATTGAATATTGGATGGCGCGTGATGTTCAGAAATTACTTGATTATGCGGAGTGGCGTAATTTTTTGTTGGTTATTGAAAAAGCTAAGATAGCATGTTTTAAATCTAATCAGAAAGTATTTGATCATTTTGTTGACGTCAACAAAACGATAGCTATGCCCAAAGGAGCGCGGAAGGAAATTCAGGATTTCATGTTAACCCGTTACGCCTGCTATTTGATTGCTCAGAATGGTGATCCAAGAAAAGAACAAATTGCTTTTGCTCAAAGTTATTTTGCGATTCAGACACGAAAGCAGGAAATATTACAAGAACGTATCGCGTTAGTGGAACGTTTTAGCGCCCGTAAAAAATTGGCCTTTACTGAATCAGAGCTTTCCGGTATCGCGTATGAGCGCGGTGTCGATGGCAAAGGATTTGCGCGTTTGCGCAGTAAGGGGGATAAGGCATTGTTCGGAGGACGAACAACACTAGATATGAAAAAGAAGTTAGGTGTTCCTGAAAAACGGTCGCTTGCTGATTTTCTTCCCACCATCACTATCAAGGCCAAGGATTTGGCAGCAGAAATAACTAGTTTTAATACTAAAAAAAATAACCTTAAAGAAGAAACATCCATTATAGGGGAGCATGTTAAAAACAATAAAGATGTGCGGGAACTCTTGGGTAAGAGTGGTATCAAACCTGAAGAATTGCCACCGGAAGAAGATATAAAAAAAGTGGAAAGGCGCATCCGATCCGAAGAGAAGAAGCTTCTTAAACAAACAAAATCTTTTAAAAAATGAATTTAAAAAACGCTACATATACTATATTCGATTTTGAAACTACCGGGTTGTTTGCTAACGGTGGGGATCGGATTTGAGATTGGGTCGCTTCGGGTTGAGAAAATAGTTGGGTCAGACACCGAAAATAGAGATAATAATATTTAAGGAGTACACATGTCATTATGGATAATTGTATTAATTGGGATTATTGTTCTTTCAATTATTTTTTCATTTATCAAAGGGATTTTTTCTATATTTAAACTTTTGATAATTGTTTTGATTTTGGGGTTTGTTGGATTTAAGGTTTTGCATTTTGTTAATGGGCGGACTGCAGGGACAATTGAGCAAAAAGGTGTTGTTTTAGAGGGCAATCGGTAGGTATTGGTACACTTGGGTGTGTTTATGTATAAAACCGGCTTTAGAGGCGTTTTTGGACTTCTAAGGTCGGTTTTTTTGTTTGCGGGGCGGTTGGTTTGTGGGTTTTGGGGAATTTTTTAGAAAAAAGGTGTTTATGGGGGCATAATTCAGGCTGTTTAGTTTTGGCGGTTTTATGGCGGTATTGGAAACCGCCTGAGTTGATAGGGACGTTTGAGGTTGCTTCGTCACTTTGTTCCTCGCAATGATGTTGAAAATATTTGAAAGTTTTTTGGGGTCTAAAAGCGTCTTATATAGTGTAGGGGGTTTTTATGGCTAAGAACTTGAAAAATTTGTTGTCTAGAGATGAGTTGGTTCGATTGTATTTGGGAGAAAGAAAGTCCTTGGCGGATATTGGGTTGTTGTTTGGGGTTAGTCGGGTGGCAGTTTGAAAATATTGTAAAAAACTCGGGATTGGACGTCGCACGCGGTCTGAGGCGCGGCTTGAGGCTCAGAATGCCGGGAAAGTTCCTCAGGAGTATTTTGGTATCAATGAGGATTTTTTCAAAAAATGGTCGTCTGAGATGGCTTATGTTTTTGGGCTTATAGCCACTGATGGTTGTTTGTCTGAAAATGGCAGAATTGCTTTATGTTTGAATGATAAAGATCTCTTGCTGCAAGTAAAAGCGGCTCTTGGGTCGGATCATCCGGTAAAAAAGGCGAATTATCAAAATGGTTTGTATGTTTTTCATTTTGCCCGGGAAAAACATGTCAAAGGACTTGAAAAGACTTGGTATATGGCCAAATAAGAGCCTTAAAATTGAGTTTCCTGAAGTTCCGGCGGAATATATGGCTGATTTTATTCGTGGCGTTTTTGATGGTGACGGATCCGTATATGTGGAGAAAAGAAACAAAAATTTAACTTTAATAACTACGTTTGTGAGTAGTTCGGTATCATTTATTTCAGGAATTGAGAAATCATTAATTGATCTTGGAATGCCAAAACGAAAAATATATCAAAGTCAGACAAAAAATGGGTTTTCATATTCAATCAAGTATTCTCATAAGCATAGTCGTAAATTATTTAAAATTATGTATGGTAATGGTACCAAAAATAAGATATTATTAGTCAGGAAGTACCGGAAATTCATAGAAGGTTTCAAAAAAGAGGCTGTTATGGACAAATATCTTGAAGAACTTAAGGAATTGCATAGGTTTTATGCTGACGGTGCATATTCCCAATTAGGAATAGCAAAAGCGCTTGGTATAAATCGTAAAACAGTAAGCAGATGGTTTCAGGGAACAAGCGAACCGAGTGAAAAACATTTACAAATTATAAAACAACTAGTGATCGAATTAAAATCCTAATAATCAACCCCTTTTAAAGCCAAAATCCAAATGTCCCACAAGCGCCGATAATGTATCTTATGTTAACTACGTGATAGGGAAACTTGTTTAGGCTGCAACTAAAATTGTAGATGTTGCGGTGTGCAGCTCTTTTAAAACATTTGTGTCTAATGCTACTATCGGCATATATTTAAGTAGAATTCTTAGAGAGCGTATAACATTGTTTGTTTTTCCACTTACAAGATCCAGGATGTTTTCTGTGTTTAGTTCAGTGTTTAGGTTTTCATAAGAAAATAGATGACTAAGATCTCTTAGTATATCTCCGGCAAAGATTCGTGCTTCTTCCCCTGATTTTCCCGCAAGGCTCATAAGCTGCAAACCTAGAACAATATTTCTTGCTAAGGCTGATGTATCTTTTCCGTTATTATAATAGCCTATAGGTAAAAGCAATGTTTTACTGATATCTGTTGAGTATCCAATCCTTTCCGACAATAAAGATGTGTCCGCTTCGGCATCTTCAGTGGCAGACAGGAACAAAGTTACGGTATTCACTAGCGAAGATTCATGCGGGAAATCTCTATGCTGAATACCAAATTTTGCATAAAGTTCTTCGCCTATAGCCGTATTGCCTCCCAAGGAATATATCTCAAAATAGAGAGTATCAATGCTGTTTAATCTGACAAACATATCTTTTGCCGCATCTTCACCGATTTCTATTAAATACTCAACCGGGATCCTGCAAAGTTTTGGAGAATTGAAATTAGTTAGCATCTCGTGAAAAAGTTTGGTGTTTTTATTGTAATAATTTTTGAGCAATGCTTTTATTACGATGCCTTTTTCTTCATAAGCATGAGCTCCTGGACCAATAACTTTTGTATCCGGTCCAACATACTTGTCACCTTCAACTGAATATACTTCATTTGCTTTTAATTTTTCTATTTCTATCTCTTTTAATACTTGTTTGACTATTTGATTCATTGGCAATCCGGTCTTCTCTCTTGCCGAACGATTGAATGCCCAGAGGCTTTCAAGGCCTGTGTATTGCAATATTTCTGCCCTGAGTTTTTTGTATTTTTCTGCCGTGTATTCATCCTCACCTCTCATAAAATGAGCTTTTAGAATGACTTCACTTTTTTCCTTGTCGTCTCCCGCAAATTCCAGCATCTTTCTGATTTTACCTTTATACCATGCCAAGGCTTCTTCATTTATTGTTACATTATAATAACCTATAGATATCCCTTCGTACTCCATCTCTTCAAGCACTTCTTCCACTAAGTCTTCTAGATCCATACCTGTTTTTGTTTTTGCAGAATTATAAAAAGTGCCTAGATTAAAAATATCTGTGATCATATAGATCTTATCTCTCAGCACATCATATTCCTTCGATTCATAGCCTTCTCGCACCATAAGAAATACAGGCTTAAAGACAAAACTAAATGTATCTCGTTCATCCTTTGTGTTTTCAACTATAAGTCGTATCTGTTTTTTATACCATTCTTCATATTTCTTGCGGCTTATTACTTTACTAAGATCAACCGACTTACCCAGTGATTCAAGTTCCTCAACGGACTTAATTAATATTTCTCCAAAATTTCTTCCGGTTCTGATTGTTATCCTTCCGTAAAAAGCACCCAAGCTATCTACTTTTAAATATTTCCTGAGCGACTCCCTTTTTTCTTCATATTTTTCCGACGTGAACTCTCCCTGTCCCGCAAGAAACTGTACGCTAAAGATCATCTCCAACTTTTTTTTATCGCTTCCTGCGTAATCTATCATCATCTTAATTTTTTCTTTATACCATTTAAATTTTTCTTCTTTCTTTTCTTGATCAGTCTTAACAGCTGCATCCCCTTCAAGTTCCATCTCAATAAGTACTTCATCTTTAATATGCGAGAGACTTACACCCGTCCTATTTTTAGCTTGATAGGCAAAATATGACAAGCTTATATCTCCTAAATACCTGCCAAGCTTCTCTCTTATCTCATTATGCTTAGGTTCACGATATTCCGGCAGGTTTCTCATGAAACTTATGGACAGGACTAATTCAGGGTCGATATTGTTATCTCTGGCAAACTGAACGATCCTTTTGATCTGGTTCTTGTACTCATTATATTGTTCCAGGTTGATCACTACCTTTTTTTCTCCTTGCCATGTACCGTCTTCCTGCATTTCGGCTATTACTGAGTTTTTGACCTGTGCGTATGTTTTCCCGGTGTCTGCCCTTATATCCCTTGTCAACGAATTCAAGACATTTACGCCTAAATGCTCGGCTAGGTCATGGCGCATATCATCATGTTCTGCAGTCCTGTATTTGGACGCTGCAACGATAAAATGACTATTCAGAACAACCTCAATAGGCATATTCATCTTCTGGGCATATAGGATGAGAGCTCTTAACTTTGATTCATACCAGGCAAGCGCTTCCTCCTGTTTTTCTTCTTCCGTCTTTCTAAGTTTTATGCCGTCCGCTTCCATCTCATCGATGACCTCGCCAATGACTTCCATAAGTAGTTTTCCTGTTTCCCCTTTCATCCTTTCATAGAGTCCGCTTAAATTGTCTATTTCTAAACACTCTTCAAATTTTGCTCTTAAAATTTCATGCGCTTCTCTATGGTAATCTTCACTATTCCTGACAAAAGGAGTTTTCTGGATAAGATCGAGAGATCCCGGGGTATCCTTTATTATTAATATAAACTTCCTTATTTTATCTTTGTATTCAGCTAGCTTAGCTGCTTGTCTAACATCAATCAAAGATTTATCTTCTTCTACTTGAGAACTTTGTGTGCTTGACACTTCTACATTTACATTTGCTCCAGGACCTGAGTTTCTAAGGTTGGCACCTCCAGTCGCATGCGGGCCTTCGGCTAATTTAAAATTACTTAGGCGAATGATTGAATTATCGTATATTCTTGTATTTTTAAGGTTCCGTGGGCCGATTATCCTATACCCATTAAGAGTTAGTTCTGTAAGAAACATATCGCGTTTACCCATCGTTAGTAGGCCGTAACAACTGGTTCCCGGAACGATAAAGAAATCTTTTCTTTCGTTTTTCTCATTAATGACTTCGATCCTAAAACTATTTTTATGTTCTATGTCAGCAATGGCTTTTTTTATAAGACCCAGAATCTCTTCTTTATTTAGATCTCTACTTTCAAGCAATTTAACAAGTATGCGGTTTATTCTGCGGTATCCGGGTTCGGCCATATCGTGTGAAAAATACATATTACTCAGATCCGCGATCTCAACAATAGATTCGTCTATCTTATCCGAGTTCACAAGTTCTCTTATTCGATCCAACCTCGAACTAGCGTCCCTATCCCTAAGTTCTGAAAATAGTACAACTGCTCTTTCCTTTACCCTACCGTTAATACTCTCTATTGCATCCATACGTTTTTCTATCAACTTTGAAGCGTCTCTCAGGCGAGGAGCTAATGACTTTAACTCATTATTAGAAAGATCAGTATCAAGAGAACTAAGAACACCAAAGAGAGTGTCTGATATCATCTGTTTTTCATTTACCATTCCCCTCGAAGCCCATTTCAATATGGTTTTGATACCATCAATTGCCGTTTCCCTATCGTCTGCAAATATTTCTCCGGACTCAAAAATCTCCGAATAAAGACTAAGTTCGGTTTGGTAAGCTATACATATGCTAATGTCTTTTTCCTGTGATTCGATGGTATGGATCTGACTTCTGAAGGCCTTGGCATTATCGGCATAAACCACATCCTGCCAGACGTTTTTCTTAGGGTTATCTATGCTGCTGGCGATAGACTTGAGATGTTCTCTTATCTCTTTTATCTTTTCTTCCGCTACTTCTGGCGGTCCGGTGGACTTTTGAAGCGCAAGAACATCATCTTTAACTGATCTTATATATCTACCAATCTCTGCATAACTTTTTAAAAGGCGAATATATCTCAGATTAAATATCTCAAGAACAGAATCCAGTGTCTTAATAGATTCATCGTAATCCTTACGACCTAACGCTCTTGATGCTTCTTGCAGCCTTGATACACAATTGACCCATCTTGACTGTCTTACACTAATACCTGATTCTTTTTCTTCGGGATTGACTTCAATGTCCCACCCGTCAAGGTTGAATACAATACGTGCGTCCTGTTCGAATCCGGTCATTCCTATTTTTCTTTTTAGCTGAACTGCTCGTAACCTGGCGGCTCTAAAAGAAAGTTCTCTTCTAAGGTGTGCGACTGACCTTGAAGCACTTTTTAAACAAGCTGCGGCGGCATTAAAATTAAGTGAAAAAGACATCTCTGGTATGTTGAATTCTTTTTTATGGCTAAGGAACATACCGGCAAGCAAAAGTCGCAATTTCAGTTCCATCTTGTATTCCCGCACGGATTCAATATTGAGACGTATTCTATTTTCCTTATTTGCTTCTACATCATTTCTTTTGTTTATATTAGTTGTGCAACTCCTTATATCCTTGTTAATTATCGCTATCCTTTTTCTGGTCTCCTTCAAAAGCTTACTGTAGTAAGGAAAATCCCCTCCGCTCTCAACTACGACATTAATATCACTGTAAAGCTTTCTTATATCTGAAAGCACTTCTTCCTCAAGCATATAATCAGATTCTTCTTCACTAATAGCGTTGATTTTCTTTTTCAGCCCAAAATCTTCTGTTCTGGCTATGATCCGGTTAAGCCTTATGTCTATATCTCTTGTAGCTCTTATCTCTCGGAACCTTTCATTCAGTTCCCTTTCAGGTTTATTGGCATATCGAATCTGAGGAGAGCCGGAATTTTGTACAGGTATATTGTTATAAGCCGCAAACACCGCTAAACCTTCCGGAACAATTTCTCCTGTCTGCGATATAGGTTTTTTTTCATATTCGGGCCGGACGTCTTCACCTATTTCTTTTCTGTCTGCAAAATATATTTTGTTTATCAATAGTACTATTTCTATGGCCTTTTTCTGATCCTCCAGTGCTTTTCTGTTTTCTTCTTCGGTTTTGTCTTCGCTTTCAATTAGATTAGGAAACTCCATCCTGGCCTCGTGCGCTTCTTGAGACTCATCTTCAAATATCCATTTAAGTCTTTCAAGCAAACGGTAGTCATCAAAACGAAGGCTATCGTTCATCTTATATGAGTTTAAATACCATAACCACATAGCATCGTCTATCATGCTATATTTTCGGCCGACCATATTTGCCATGTACTCATCTTTAGAGATTTCAAAATCGTCTTTTTCATTTTTATAACCATGGCCGTGCCCTTTACGCCGAGGTAATTTAAGTTCATGCATCGCTACCCTATAAGCGATCGAATCAGCCAGATCTATCCATTTTGTTTCACCATCTCCAAAAGTATATGGAAAACCTATACCGGTAATTTTTATGTCGCCGTAATCCTGTATGAACTCATCATGAAAAACAATGTGTCCGTAATCATTGATATATGCTACTTTATAAGCACCTTCAGGCACTTTAAAGTTCGATCTTTTAAATGAAACATCATTTACAAGTCCCGCCTTGAACCTAATATGACTGAAGATATCTTCAAACCTTTTAGGTCCGTCATCAACCTTTCTTATTCTGTATATTTTTTTTATAATGTGCGGTGACAATGCTTCTTCTGATATTATTCCGATTGGAAGGTCTCCGGATGAGAATAGACGCGAATATTCATCTTGAGAAGGATCGTAATATCGTATGAGATATTTACCTGCGACATATACATGAAGTTCTTTTTCTATCTCAAGGAAAGTGATATCAAAAACTGAACCGCTTTCACCAGTTTTCTTTGTGTCTTGTACCCATTTACGCAAGTCTGCTATTTTAGAATGTTGTATGGCTTTATCTGAAGAGATAACCATTTTTTCTATCAACTCACATGTAGACTTAAGCTTATATGCTTCTTTTGTAACTTCTTGCGAACTTAAAAGACGCGGTGAAAGGTTATCAGCTCCATACACAGGCACAGCATTGCAAAATAGAATGCTAATAGTCAGAATTATAGATAATATTTTGTTAACACTCATACTTTCTCAATAAAATAAATTCATATAGTTGCCTTAATAGTCCTTGCATTATATCATAGAGAACTGTATATGTAAAATTTTATTGGGCTAACAAAAGATACATATATATAATCGGTTTTTCACTGATTAGCAAGCGCCCATGCTGGGCGCACCATGAAGAAAGCCCCGCTTAAAGTAGCAGCAGTAGTCGTTTCTTTCTTTTTGCTTCTTTTTCTTTCTTTGTTGATAACTGTGGATATGTTGATAACTTCACCTTTTGATGAGAACATGCTCTCCCGTCAAGATAAGACATTTTATCCGACGTGTTCTGCTTCCCCATCACCTCTCTGCTTGGGAGTTTGGCTTCACAGAAGACATCCGATAAAATTTAATTATTTTATCTTAACTTCACAAGGCGGGATTATAATGCTTTTACAAATTGTGGCTATAAACTGAAACGGACATTTACATTATTAGTTGAACGTCTCAGTTTGCTGTTTTCTTTGTTTTGAAGATATTTTATATGTAAAAGTACAAAGTTAATATATTCGTCCATATTAAGCTTTTTGGGAGAAGTTTTTGTTTTAATTATCGGAAGATTCAATTTTTTATTCATATTTAACTCCTGAATTCTCCTACTATCTTGTTATAAAGTTCTTCGGTTCCGTATTTTAAACATAAATCTTTAAACTTTTTACTCGATATATCAATGTTATTTATTGCTATCAATTCTATGATGTCTATCAAATCTTTCCCTGTGCGGACTTTAGGGTTATGCTTAATAGAATGCAACTTAAGTGCTATTAGGTGATCCAGGGAAGGTATCGAAAATGGTTGCCCGGCTAGCTCTATTTTTCGGCTATCGGTAGAAATTTTATCCATTGTTTCGCTATCGACAAACATAAAATCAATATCAATCAAATATCCTGAGTCTGTTTGAAATTTGATAAAATTAGACTGTTTGTCGTATTCAAAATACCCCTCTTTTTTGAGCAAAGATTCTATTTTTTTATAATCGTTTTCAGTTATCAAAAAATCTATATCAGCTGTGCTGCGTGTGTAGTTGTATTCATTGACTGCAAACCCGCCAATTAGAATTAATGCCACATTTTTATCCTTGGCAATAGATGAAACCAGGTGAAATGCACTTTTATATTTCATTTTTAAATTATAGCATTATTAAGTGAATATAATCAAATTTTATCTTCATCAACAAGTATTCAAACCAGTCAACATAAGAAAATTTTATCCGACGATCTCCGGAAATATTTCATAGTGTTCTGAAAGTATTGAATAAAAAACCCGTCTTTTTACGGTTTCGCGGATTATATAATTTACCGGAAGATATAATATAGCTACACAGAAGTCGCTAAGGCTTCCCAAGCCCTGAACTTTTCGGTCATGTTGTTCCAATTGATTTTGCGGATAGTGAGTACTGAATTCCTGTCGAATAGCATTTTTAACATTTCTTCGGGATCATCAATTGTCTTATCGCCAACGACCATGTTCGCAGCCATTACCATTAGCATGTTCTTGAACCATTCCTCTGGAGTATACTTTTCTCCTCTTGATCGTCTTTCCATCCCTCGTGCATACTCAAGCGCTTCGATCCCGAAAATAAACTGCGAAACAAAATCCTGATCTTCACATTTTTTATCTTCACCATAGTCAATGTATTGAATTTTTGATCTTTTTTCGTTTATAGTTCCATCCTTTACTTTTTCTTCATAGGCTTTCTCGAATTCGTTTTTTTGTTCGACCGGTATCACAAAAAGCGCCATCGCTTCGGGATCTTCTTTCAGAGCATCACTTAAAACTGTAGCCGTAACATTTATAAGATCATTAATATCGTTCTTTATCACAGATTGTCCAAAAACACCGTTATATTCCTTGATCATTCTGCGTTTCGCCTTGTTGTTCGCTCCTGTGCCGCGGCTCTGAGCCGCACCTTACGGATCATACTGTGCAACGATATTGTGTCGACCCGGAATAACTTCAGCAAGTCCCATTCCGGCGACAGCTATGCGCAAAGCCATAATTAAGTGCGGTTTAGCTTTATCCGGCACAACTATCGCCGGCACTTCCGTATTTTTGCCCTCGATCATGTCCATTATTTTCAGGACTCCCGACCTGTCTTTTACGGCATCCCTTATCACGCTTAGAAGTTCGTCATAGTCAACTTTATCAGCTGAAGCGAGATCGATCATTTTTATCGCTCTCGCGTCCCTGTGTGCCGCTTCACGCTCGAGTACATCCGGTGGAGAGTACAGCGACGTAGCTTTTATCTCCTTCGCTTTGGGCTTAACCTTAAGTTCACCGGCAATCAATGAACCATCGGCAGCATTTGGGTATACCTCTGAAAGTATGTTTTTGAAAACGGCATTTTCTTCCTCATTACCTAATATATAGACGGTCGGTCGTGGCACTATCGGCACACTTCTTGCGACCTTGTTCCTGACAGCGTCAATAACCGGATGACAGAAAGACTCGCCATTTTTGAGTTTTGTAAATAAAAGTTTAATCTTGTCTTTGTTAAGACCATGAATACCGTCCGGGATAGGATCAAGCTCATCGGGATCACTTGGCTGTTATAATCATCTCGTTGCCTAAGCCGGCAATTTCGTTTATCCTTGCGCGGTCACGGGGATCATCCTTCGATAAGAACGCGTATTGCTGCACCTCTTTAAGCGCCGGCGCCGCGGCAAATAGAACTTTTATACGCCTTTTTTCATATCCGAAATACCCGGTGAGCGCGGCCGAGGCGAATTCCCTTGCTCTTGAATCTTCGCTTTCAATGGCCCCGATCAAATACCCCTCAAGAGCCTGTTTTGTTACCGCCTTGTCGCCGGCGATATATCTTCTTGTTAACCCCCAAAGGCATATCCCAAAAATAAGATGATCCGATCTCGCGGCTGCGCTTTTCAACTCGCCTGCCAACATTCCGGCGAAGTCGGCATCACTCATGTCGAGCCTCGCCATAGATTCGATGGCAGCGGCACGTAGTAGCCGCGTATCCCGATTGACAACAACAGTCTGCGATAGCAAAGTGAGCGCCTCTTTAATTTTGATTAATTTGCCGGGCTTCTTTTTGGCGAGAAAACGCCCGAGCGCCCTAGCTGCTATTTCCTGGTAACGTTCCTCTATCTCGGGAGCTGCTGCTTACGGATCAGCGGCACCATAAATTGTCCCGTTCAGTATTTCCGACAGCCCAGTCAGGATGACGTTCGAGCGTACTTTTTTGTTCATTAAACCGCTTTTGTTAAGCCAATCATTTAGGGGCGGTTCTTTTATAATATTTTCCCAAAGTTTTTGCATCGCTTTGCAGGACGCTTTATCGGACATGGCCTTTTTCACTTATCTCTTTTGCTTTGTCATTATAAAATTTTGCTACTTTATAACCGATGTTCCGGCTGCCCGAATGTATCATTATCCATATGAAATCAGAGTCATCTTTTTGTATTTCAATAAAATGATTTCCGCCGTCATCAAAGCACCGATAGGCATTCCATACTCGATATGGCAATCAGACAACATCTATTTTAAGAGATATTTTCATTGCAGGAGGTTGTGTTTCCCAGGGGCGGGAATATTCAAAAAAGAGCAGTGCCGTTCCTTTGTTTTCTGCTTTTATATGAAAAATTTGCGTCCCTCCGCTTCCAACTAATTTTTCTGAATTATTATCTGGAACATATTCGTGCTCCGGATCCTGAATAACGATATTGTCATTTCTTTCTTCAACTATACTCCATTGATATCCCGTTGTAGGATTTGAAGCAAGAGAAATATTTACGGATTGACCGATGCTCATTTCAATATTTTTATCTTCAGTCAGCCTGATCTCGCTTGAAATCAATGGGCTGTGTTTACATCCAAATAAAACAACCGATAAAAAAATAAAAATAAAATATTTTTTAATTAAACTCCTTTATATGATACTTTCATAAAACTACATCATCAAGCCGAAATAAATATTTGCGCGATCGACCGGTATTTTTCGGCGCCATTCCATTTTCCTATCGGAGTCAAAGAAAGGGAATATTTCAGCATGCCCGCTAAATCGCCTTTTGCCAATGATTTGATCATGTCTTCTACTGATGTTTTATCGTTATCATTAAAATGTGTTCTAATTAAAAAATTAAGTAAGCGCGAAGTGGCCGTATTACCCGCAAGGTCCCGCTGGTCTATTGACCTAGCCAATACCATCATGGAATATAGATCAAATCGAATATCGCGGCGCAGATTTTTATCATCTACCATAGCTATATCATCGGAATTTACATATATTGCTTTTATTCCCGGCTTGCCATTCTTTTCGTATTTATTCGAGAGATCTTGAATACGATTTATTTCATCTGCTGATAATTCTCTCGATATCTGTATTATCAGCTGGCTTGGTTCAATCGGCCTTTTATGATCATTTAAAAGTTGCTCGGCGTTACTGATGACATTATCGATATCAGAAGAATTACAGCATGCGACATCAAACCTGTCTGCGTATCCCACATGACGCCCATTGATCTCATATCCTGTTCTATCATCTTTATATTCGTCCTGCGAACGATATAATCCTTGATCGACCAAAAGAGTATATTTACCGTTATGTATGTTATGAGGATATTCTAAGCCTGCTTTTATTATTACATTTTCTCCAGGAATAACGTCATCTAATGATTCAGCGGATAAAAATATTTTTTCTTTATCAAATAAAAGGGGCACACCAAAGATATTCGACCATCCGCAATTTTCAAGCACGTCGCTTATTCCTTCTTTAGTTATTAATGATGGATGGACATTAAAGAGTCCGCTCTTTTTTAGAATGTTTAATATTTCCACGTATGGCTTATCGGAAAAATCTGAGCCTTTTCCGGTTATTGTTAATATAGTTCCTTCGGGCACACGTCCATTTTCCAAATATACCTCACATATACGTCCGAAAAGCATAATCACATTTTGAAGTTTTTTCGCTCTATCCATGCTCCCCCTCTCTCGGGGCTCTTCGATTATATGTTTAAAAAGCGGGAATATATTCATACGCATATTTGTTGACCATATTTTTTTAATATCATCATAAGGCTCAAATGCCTGTTTTAAATATTCAAGTTCATCCGCATCTATCTTCAAATTATTCCTATTAAGTCTAAAAGACCTGGGAACACAAATACGTTTTAATCTGAAATTAAAAAAATCTTGAGGTGCCATTGCGGAAACTTCATCATAAAAATTAAGATCTTCTCTTAACAGCTCAGAAGAAACTATATTGTCCGGCACAAACTTTTCTCCTCTTGAAAGCTTTGAGAAAACGTCCATTAACGATATCAACAGTACTTGCGACTTAAAAGAATCACTCCTTTGCAAAATAGGACTTATATCAGATAGTATATATTTTTCTCCAAAATCATATATAACACCGTGTAAAAGTATGAGTTCTTTAACATTATTTATAACTTCTTCGTCCCATACACCATATTGACGTAATATTTTTTCTGAGTTTTCAGAAGATAGCTGCCAATGGTCTTTAGGATCAATATTTTCAAGGTACTGATTATCATGAAGAATAACAGCTAATAGAAGTGAAGTTTTTTCTTTATCGCTTAACGCATTATACAATTCTAAAAGTCTGTTAAGCAGATCAAAATATTCCTGCTTGTCAGGTGTTCTTTTACTAACTTCAGGATTACTGATATTATTAAACAAAAATTCAAAACCTTTATCGCCTTTAATAAACGAGCGAAAAGACATAACAGCTTGCTTTGAATGTTTTATACGATATTCATCCGCACCTTTCATGATAGTACCTAAATTATCTTCTATCTTTTTCGCTGTCTGGGACATGAACGACATATTCATCATCTCATATTCATCATCAAGTTGTCTGGCACTTTCTTTTAACTCAATATAATATGGGTCAGTCGGATCTAATGAACCTTCAAACATTTCAATACTACAATTACCGCAAGTACCATGACTTGCTGAGTTAAACTGATTTTTATCAAAGTCCGTTTTGTTTGATACTTTCAGGATCTTTCCGCAGCCTGCACATGCGGATATCATTAATCCCCACTTATTCGCATACACATCTAATGAATGAAATACTTCTTTAAGATTTTTTTTACTCCTAATCATATTCAAACTCATTCGCCGCAAATAAAAAAGATGCCCATTAAGGTCTTTTTCATATTCCTCTTCATCCGTTTCTGTTCCATCATAGGAAACATATTCGACGATTTCATCATCAACCGGCCTGAACCCGTCCGCTCCGACGTTCCCCTTCAATTGTGAAATATCTGAAGCATCCGTTTCATCTGTAATCTTTGAATCGTTATTATAAACAGCAGTAGCTTTACCATTCTTTAAAACTATGTCAAAGTCATTGTAGTCAGAATAATTACGTATGGCGGAAACTACATTTTCGAATTTTTCAAAAACTCTGAGCAAGTCCAGGTCGATAAGCTGCGCCTTATATACATCGTCTGCTTTATTAACACAAATATTAGCCGGCTTGGGATCTCCTACAAAAAGACCGTTCTCCCCATTATCATTTGTTGTGTTCCATATATCAAGTATCGCTTGAAGAGCTACTCTTTTAAACTTAATTTTATCTATATCGGTAACTTTGGGAGAGGCAAGCGTCCATTTGAGATCATTCCCTTCCATGAATTCCCTAAAAGCCAAACAAATATCGTTCCTTAACCATCCTACATCATTGATAATTTCAGGGTTAGGCTGATTTAAATTTTTATCCAGCATTTTAGAATTAAAATCTTTTGCCCACTCATACGCAATTAGTTTTGGTACGCCGTCAAAATCTCTGTCGGAAAGTTCTTTCCAATATTCCATCGATTTCTTTAAGGACTCTCTGTCAAAATTAATATTCCACATATTATGGCGTATGGTCGACACTGCTGTAGTAAATACTTCTCCGTTTTTTGTATGAAACATTAAACGGTAAATACTTTTGTTATTACCCCGACCAAGCCATTTAAATCCTATAGATGAAATATCATTTCGTGAGATTTCCCTGCCTCCGCTTAAATTTTTTAGAAGTTTCTCAATAAGGCCGGGTTGTTCAATAATGTATCTTTGAATAAACAGTCGATCTTCTAAAATTGATGAAGTTTCGAATTTTGTTTTTAAGGCAGCAAGTTCTACGTCATCAACAACTCCCTTAGCATTAGCATTTCTTAAACAGATCAGGGCAAGTTCCTTAAGTGCCCAACTTTTATATTTACCGAAATTTTTTAGCTTTGCAAGCTCATCTTTTGTTGCTTTTAGCGGATCATTATTAATATGGGAAATCAGTTTCAAAGGAATTATGCCATTGTTTAACTCTTCAATTTCTCGTATTTGCTGACTTATTTCAGGAATAACAAAATATTTTCGTATCATTTGATGAAGTTCTTCCATATCGCCTTCAAGAGCCGCATCATGCAAAAGAATACCTATCATAGTTCTGGATAAATTGATGCCGGTTTTTCGAGTTTGATAATCTATCATTGTTATTTTGTCATTAGTATCGTTTAAATATATTTTAATAGTAGCCGTGTCCCATCCCTCTTCGCTCCTTGTTCTATCACTTCCAGGAACTATCGGTTTACTCTGGTCTGAACTTTTCAAAATTAAGGTTATTGAATTGTCCCTTTTTTCAGGAACAGGTTCGTTTATTTTTGTATGATAATACGCAAAAAGAGTACCTTCATACTTCCCTTTCGGACTTAAAATTGTTTTATTGATCAATATTTTATAAACATCGTCCTTTTTCCTTGAAGGGATAAAGCCATTGCTCTTAAAATAATAATCTGTATTTCCGGCATAAAATCCGCTTTCATGACGAATTACCGAACACTTATCCGGATTTAACCGGCAATATTCGTCAATATCCTCTGCATAAAATATCATGTCACTCAAAGACAATGCGCCGATATCCGGCAGGGTTATTTCTTCTGTGTCATTTCTGATTGCAATATTATCTATCGTATCTTTTACTAACTGAAGCCTTGCCTCACTCTCTTTTTTTGTTCCATGCGATTTCCCTGCAAGATGCATAAACTCATCTTTTTTAAGCACTTCATCCCGCAAAGTTTCATTGTCTTCTTGAAACATTCTTTTCAAGAGATCCCTACCGATATAAACTACCCCGTCCCTTATTCCTGCATGAGAAATATTTGAGTGATCTATATCAGTTTCCCACCCTAATGAAGTTTTCCCCAAAGCGATACGAAATTTAACGGGTTTACCATTGACCATATTCTTAAGTATATACTTCAAAAATGTGTCACATTCATCATCGTTGAAAATATTTTTAATATCATAAGATCGACCTCTATATTTTGAAGGTTTAGTATTCTTTGATGAGTAGTTTTCCACATAGTTCAAGGTATATGCCTTCAATGAATTATCTTCATAAACAAGTTCTATCATTTCGCCTGACAATATAAGATCTCGTATAATATCATTTGTATCCGGAGCTTTATTTCCTTTTAGATCTTTGGAAGAAAATCTTTCAGAAAAAACTGCGTCGGGTATTATTTCAATTTCATTTATCAATTCTGCTAATGTTTTTGGTAACTTAGCATAATAAATTCTTGGTGAAACAGTTTTCAGATCGTCTTGTCCGTTGAATTGACATCTCACATACACTGCTCCATCTGGAAAGTATTTAAATTCATGTAGATATAACTTATTCCCGATGTAATCGGTAACCTCTTGAGGAATCTTTTGCAATATTATTCTTAAATTTTCTTCGTCAGGTAATATTTTTGTCGTTTTATATAACTCGATACAAACTGCGTATAATGCCTGCCTGAATATCAAAGCATCTCTTTCAGTCATACCAAGAATTCCGCTTGATTTCATTGGTACAGCTAAATTGACGTTTGATCCGGAATATGAAACTTTTAAATTTTCAGAATAGGCCTGGCCAATAAATATTGACTGAAACATAAAAATGCACAGCAGAATTACGGATATTTTTTTATTTGTTTTTTTAAAATAATTATAATATTTCATTTGTCAACTATTATAGCATAGAACTTGAAATATCTAAAATTATATTCTCTTAATCTATTGTTTGTCTATTTCCACAGTAAGGAACATAGCCAGAGATCGATTGCTATCAAGGGCATTTGCTGTATTTATCCCAGTAAAAGGGATATTGTTTTGAACTATATTATGTGATGAGGAATTAAGTCCTCCGAGGTAGATTGTATCGCCGTCGCCGATAATAACTTGAGTGCCTATAGAGCTTTCAGAAGATGAGTACTGCCCGGTAAATTCACTGCGGGAGGGTGAGACCTGCACATTTACAGTATTATCCTTATTAACTCTTGGCAGAACATCTAGAAAGCTTCCGGCCTTTCTTTCCCGATAAGGTGTAACTATCGTATAGCCTTCATCAAAATAAACTTCTCCGGGAAAAAATTCTTCTGAAGAAACCTGCAATTTAGCGGGCTTGCCGCTCAATGTTCGTACAGACATTTCATTACGTATAATTGTATTTTTATCGTTCTTTAAAATATACTTGATCCTATTAAAATCATCAGGTGTTATAGCTGTACCGGAAGATATTAACCCGGCTCTTTCTATTAGGGAAACTGAAGTCTCCGCTAAAAGAACATTTATTAAAACTTGTTTATGCGGTATATCCAACTCTTTGATAAGTTTTGCAATACGCCCTTGCACTTCGGGTACATCATAAACAATAATTACGCTTCTATCGCCATAAGGCGTAACTTTCCCAAAATTGCTTTTCATCTGTTCCAATAGCAACCCTAGCGACTCAACATCCCCGTATTGAATTTCATATGTTTCAAGAACTCTGTTATCTTCTTGGGTTATAAGTTGTTCAGATAAAACAGAACCAGAAAATACAATAAATATAACGAATAAAAACAAAAGAACTTTTGACATATATTTTTTCCTTCAATTGAACAATTTAGTCTATATGGGACATAAACGATCTTGCGCACAATGGATTAACCGCGGCCGGCGTGAGCCTGAGTTTTTCAACAATATTTTTACAAAAAAGCATTATATCATCGTCATTAGAATTGAGAGAAACATTTTTAACTACAGCATCTATCCTGTCTAAATATTCAATGCTTTTATCTATAATTTTCAATGCCTCTTCACGATACCTTGGTTCGTCCCATGATGAGAGCAAGACATTAAAATCTATTTGTTTGATCATGTTCAGTGAGTTTTTCAGCTCCCTATAATTATCATAAATTGGGATATCTCCCGGCAATAAAACAAGATCACCTGATATAAGTATTTTATCTTCTTTAAAAAAATATGAAACAGAATCATCAGAATGTCCGGGTGTATATATAACTTTAACCGTTTGCCCGTTCTCTAGCTTAATTATATCCCCATTTTTTACAAGTATATCAACTTTAGCTGATCCGGATACAAGATATTTAAATCCCGGGACTGGCCTTTCGCTGAACTGAAGTTCCGTGTTCTCTATACAGGAAATTTTATTTTTATGTGCATGGACCAAAGCTTTTGTTTTTTGTTTAATAAGCTTTAATGCCCCGATATGGTCAGGATGGGAGTGAGTAAGAAATATTTTATCAATTTCATCAACGCTTCTACCTTGTTCCTTTATATAATCCAGAATAAGGTTTTCACCGGATGATACTCCTGTATCTATCATGTACAGCTTATCTCCTAAAGCAATGTACACATACGCAAAACGGTTCAAAATAATTTCTGAACTTATTTTAATTTGAAAAGGTATTTTTAAACAATGTATTTTTTCGGTGATCTTCATATCTTTATTATAAAGGTTTTATTTGTATTTTCAATCATTGAAAAAGATCTTTTTGAACAGTTTTATTTTGGCTTTCCCAAAACTTAAAAGCTGTTTTGATCTCCTTTTTTTGTCTCAGTGTCCCTCTGCTCATAAACTCAGCAACTTTATCGCCGTCTTTCAATATTATCTTCCAATATGCATAATTCTTCGGTTCTTTTTTCATGGCTTTTTGTATATCTCCTTCAAGAGAGATTTGACCTTATGAGTTTGCGGACTTTGAGGCCCAAAGTTATCTATATATATATCCAATAGTATCTCAGCTATGCGACGTGATTCAGCAATATTCCCTTCCTCAAAATATATTACCGCTAAATGGCTGTAAATTCCGGATAACTGAACGTTTTTCTCTCCAAGTATAGGAATTGCTATATTAAGTGCTTTAATAAACGCATTTTTAGCCTCATTTGGCTTACCCATGTAATTATAATAAACCATGCCTAAATTAGTTAATTTTTCCGCTACACTCAAATTATTTAATGTATTGAAATATTGAATTGTAAGGACTGCTGATTCTCTGAGCAAACTTTCCGCTTTGGCGTAATTTTTGCCGTTTATCACTCCTGGCAATTCAATGTCTATCGCATTCAGTCTATCAACCTTTTCTCTTAAAATCCTTTTCCCGGAAGTTGTTGCCCTTTTTGATTTTGAAAGCATATTTTGTTCTGCCTCTTTGATCAGGTCATCAATATTATCCGCATGGCAATTTTCCGTAAATACCAGCATAGCGGCAATCATAATTAAAAAAATATATTTCATATCACTCCTTTTACTTAGACTGCAGAGTTAATGTCATTCTTTCTGAATCGATAGATATATGATAATCTTTCAGGAATGACATTCCTAGTAGTTCGTACTGATTATCCCCGCCGATGATCACAGCCGGTATATTTGTTGATACAATATTACCTATTGATATTGTATCAAGTGTTGCCGATATTGCATAAATTTTTCTGCCGTCCGCTAAAGTTAACTGTATCTTTTTACCTTTAATATCTAATCCCAATTTTTCGGCTGTTGTATGATTAATGGTTGTCAGGGTAGCGCCTGTATCTATAAGCATCTTTGTCTTTAATTTACTATTTATCTCCGCAGTTACAATAATATTCGAAGGATCTTTAAAATCTATTATTTCACTGTTTTTTCTGAAAGATTTTGAGGCATTTTCTATTCGAGATGAATAAGCTTCCTCATTTAGGGCTTTTTTTTTGATGAGACAGAAGAAGTTTTGATCATTTGCTGTTTAAATTCTTCTTTCATTTGCTCTTGCGATCTTTCATCTCCCTCAGTAGACAGTGACATAACATCATCTTTAGCAATAGCCACAACCCCGAACCCCACATCCAAAACATAACCGGTGTCGGATTCCTCTTTAATAAGACCGTTCAATTCCCCACCGCTTTTAAGTTTGATCATGTAAACAGGCGCATCTTTATCTTTTTCTGATTTCAATTCACTCATATATTCTTTTTCTCTTTTTTCTAGAGCTTCATTTCCTATAACAGTCAAATAGTTCATACCGAAATATATCGAAGACAAAGTTAGACCCGAAGCAAGTACAAGAGCAATAAGTTTTTTAATTTTTCTGATCATACAAAGGTCCTTTTTTATCAAAGAATATTGCGGTGCCGATAAATAAAACAAGCAGCAAAGTAACAACATACCAAAAGATAGGCATAAGTCCGACATTACGAGCTAGTATCGAACATAGTCCAACCGAAGTTATTAGTAAATAATATATCAACTCGGGGAAAAAATATATAAACCCTAAAAGCAATAATCCTACACCAAAAACAAGAGAAATCGAAAACCATGTAAAATTCCACTTTTTAATACTTAAATACAGCTTGAGCCCTACCTTAGGGTCTTCTGACCCTTTAAACATGAAATGTATTAAAGTCAAATAGACGAGATCAATTAACAGAAAAACACCCAAAATAAAAAGAATTATTGAAACAATAGGGATATCCCAAGCGATAATATAAAAAATGTCTTCATTTTTAATGAATAAAGTCGAAAGAGGCCTTTTTAAAAGGTCCGCAAAATAACCGAATTGTTTTGCCCATATCCAATTTTCACATACGTGAACTATCCTTTTAGCTAAAATATCAGACATAGTGATAGCAAAAGAAAGCACCAAGATAAGCTGCAAACACATTCTTGTTAACATATATCTCCTCTTTCTTAGAAGAATACACTGTTATTTTGAAATTTACAAATTTAATTTAAGGGAATAATTCAGTAATATAAATTGCTTTCACCCCTGCCTATCATACTGGGAAGCGCTAAGGCGAGCCAACGCCATCCTGAGGAGCGAAGCGACGAAGGATCTCAGTTTTACGTAGGTCTGCACTTCTTCGGCCCTTTCAGGGCCTAAGAATGACGGCACTTCGCATTCCTGAACTATTACAGATCAAGCTATTTTAATACTTATTTTCGAAATATGCGTTTAATTCATGTAAATAAAAATGCTGCCTGATGCTGTACTTGCCGGCACAAAACAATATATCATTTTTTAGTGATTCCCATACCTTGGTATATTCAATTTTATTAGACATCATTTCATTTAGGTTATTCCCCAGATCCGGGCAGATTTCCATTAAAAGTGATATTATCATTTCTATATTCCCAAGGTTAAAATTTAATGCTTCAAAATTAATTTCGGGCAAATTCGAGAATGTATTAAAAATGGCATCTATATCGGTTAATCCTGGGATTAAAGGACAAATATATGGGATAACATTTATATTATTTTCATAAAGAGAGATTATTGCTTTTTCTCTTTCTTTGAATCCGGGAGTAAACGGCTCCAGAAGTTCCTTAACTTTTAACGAATAATTGTTAGTTGTAAAATATACCATTTTACAATACCCCGCAATTAATAGATCAATTGAATCCAAGATCAGCGGCGACCTAGTAAGTATCGAATAATATACTTTCTTCTTATTAAGGATACGCAATACTTGTTCTGTTATCTTGTATTCTTTTTCTAAAGGCATAAATGATTCACATGTTGAACCGATAAGAACATTTTGGGGTTTAATAACATCAATTTCTTTTTCCAGAACCAGAGGGAGATCTTTTCGTACCCCGACAAAAGTTCCCCACTTTTTATTCATTTTTAAAATTGATTTATTATACGGCACATAACAATAGACACAGCCATAAGAACAACCTCTATAAGCATTAATTACGTATTCACCGATGTCTATAGAAGTCGGATTCAATGCTCTAACTGTAGGAATAAAAGTAATATTCATTTTTTTCGTACTACTTCCATTCTGGCTCGACCAAATTAAGCATATAAGCATTAGTATGTTTGATCTTTTCTTTTTTTATTATTTCAATCAATTTTTTCGCTCTTTTAAGTGATACTTCTCTTTCTCTATAATCATAACTTTCAGGTATATCAATACCCTCATAATGTACATATGGATTAATTTGCTCGATCTTTCTTATAATTTCTTTGTTTTCCACCAAAAAATCAACAGTATCCATAAAATCTTCTTCTGTTTCTTCCGGAAATCCTGTTATTATGCTTACTCCAAAAGAAAGATCTGCTTGTTTAAGTTTTTCAAAAAAATCAAAAGCATCTTTTCGGGTATATCCTTTATTCATTCTATTCAACACTTTATCCGAACCCGATTCTAACCCCACAAAAAGATGACAAGCACCCGACAATTTCATCTTTTTTAATAGTTCTATATCCATATCATTTCTGATAGCTATCTGCCCTTCCCATTTAATCCCGGGACATTTAATAAAAACATGATCCACTAGTTCATTTAAAGCAGTCAAATTACCATTCATTAAAGAATCATGAAAAACAAAATGTCGTATCCCATTATTTGTGTTCTGTTCAATGAAATAAATAACAGGTTCTACCGGTAAACATGTAAATTTTTTATAAAGTAATTTTTCAGCACAGAATTTACATTTTTTCACACACCCTTTTGAGAAATATACTGACATAGCATAATCCCTGGGATAATCTCTTATCTCAAGTCCTGAATAATCAGGCATACTATAACCAAACTCATTAGCATTTGCTATCTCATCATACAAAGCCAAAGCATTGGGATATTTGTATCCTGAAACAAATCTTAACAGCGGAAGTTCTCCTTCGCCAACAACCAATAGATCTGCAAAGTCTTTAAATATATCGGTCAATTTGTCGCTATTCTTAAAATATTGTGAAGCAATTTCAGGACCACCAAGAACAATTTTTATTAAAGGGTTAATAGTTCGGATACTTTTTACGGTTTCAATTGTTTCAGTGATATTAGTTTTATAGCATGAAAATGAAAGTATCTCATACTCAGCGAGTTTGCAATATAGATTTGATCTAACTTCCTGACTAAGTTTATTGCGATACTGCAAATTATTAAGATCAAAAATATCAGCATGAATCCCATGATCTGATAAAAATCCACGAAGTGTACATATCCCCAATGGAGGCATCATCGCCCAAAAAGGGGGCATTAAAACTAAAGCAAGATTATTCATAATCGTATTATAGCATATAGATCAATAAATTTGGGGACAGGTGTTCTGCGAAAGCATAGGAATTGGACACCTGTCCCCTTATTTTCATTTTTATTTATTTAAGTTTTTTTAGTTGGCGTTGGGTTTGTTGGAGGCGTTTTATGTTTTTTTCTGAGATGGTTTGGTTTACTTGATTTGTTAAAGTTTGGAGGGATTCGTCGTTCATTTCTTCAATGGGTTTTCCGTTGTATTTAAAGGTTGGGGAATTTTTTTTATTATCTATTATTTCCAGATCTTTTATTGTGTCACGAATATCTATACGATAAGTGAATACAGCATTTAGTCTTTTTAACATTATTTCTCTCGGCATTTTTGTGTCTTCAACATTTTGAGATACGGCAATTATTTGATGAACGTAAAATGATGTAAAAAATATAAAAATTAATGAAAATATTTTCATATATTTTTTTAATGATTGCATCTTATCTCCTGTTCAAATTTGAGGTTATCCCTTGCTTCTATTAAAAGCTTGGCTGGTAACTTCGATGAATTCTTCTACGCCGAGATCTTTCATGGATGTTCTTTCACTTTTACCGTAAAAAGCATTTTTCATGTTTTGCTGTAATTGTAATCCTTTATTAAAAGACGGACCGTTCTTAGCCGCTACATGTATTTCATCGTCTTTTATTATAGTGTACACTATGTCTATCATGTTTTCTGCAAAATTATCGCGGAATTTATTCGTGGATTCTTCTCCGCAAGTCCTAGATATTAGTTTATCTGATAGTTGTTTATCATAAGATATTATCCCAAGCTTTGCTATCCCCTTAGGAGACACTTCAAGGATCGACGCTAATGCATTTATATTGCTTTCTATTTCATTGAGATTCTCTCTGCTAACCGGACAAACCATAATTTGTTTTTTCTGGCCTCTTTCTGTCGAAGCGTCATTAATGGCTTTAAAAGTATTGCTGAAAAACTGGAACCCTTTTGGATCTTTATCGATAACTGAATCACTTACGAAAATAATTAAACCTGTCGGTATCGCAAGTTCTCCTGTTTTCATCATATCAAGGAAAGCGCCTGTGCAATAAGCTTTACGCAAAATATCCGTTGTTTCAAGCATTCTGGCCGGATTATCATAAGATGCTAGAACCTGTAGTTCCGGTACAACAGTAGAACATAGAGGCCTAAAGGGCGTACCGATACTTGTATCAACCATAGAAGATATGCGGCTCTCTATCTCATAGATATTTTCTTTTATTTTTTCTTCCGAAATTAAAGGCATTTTATCTTTTTTCTTTAGTGTTTGTTTTTCTCCCGCTGTTTTACTTAACGTAACATCCCCTAAACCTGCTGCTATCATATCCTTTATCGGTTCTTCATATCTTTCGGCTACAACAGTTTTAAGATATTTTTTCTCATCAATGCTGAGGCGTTTAATTGCGTTAGCTATCAAAGCTGTATCATTACTTGATAAAATGTCATCAATAAGAGTTTGAGTATAAAGAGTTTTTTCAGGAACCAGCATTTTTGATATTGATGTTTTTTGTTCAATATTATTATCTTGAAGAGTTAAACCTGCAAGAACATACTTACTAACCGAAAATCTTAACACTTTAATATCAAATGTTTCTCCATTCTTTTGCAATATAATTTGAGGCAGTTGATCTTCATAGATAAGACCTCTTAAATACATAGCTGCTATGTCCGTTTTGAATTCTGATTCATTTGGCGATGCATTCATAAGAGTCTGACCTCTTAAAGCAACTTTATCAGCCGGATCGATAGTGTCTCGCGTACTCATAGATTCAATTGTACCATCATTTGCTAAAATTATTTCTGATCGATCAGACAATTTGAGTTCACCTTGCTCGGTTACTGCATAACATATATTGTAAGAAATGTTGTTTTCAACATTAAAACTTTGTAGACCTTCAACATCATTGGCAATATAGGATATTATGTCGTAGACTTTAACTGATTCAGGTGTTAGCGTTAATTTCTCATTAGACTGCATATTTACGATACCAACATTATTTCCGATTCTTGTTATTTCATAATTATTCCCGGCCAAAGATACTACAAGTACCATATCCGGTAGCAATTCCCCTGTTTGACTAGATCGTATTGCCGAAACAAGTTTTTCTGAATCAGACAGTGAAATATTTAGTCGATATTTACCGTCAGTTTCCCGTTCTATAAATCCATTTTGCCAAAGCTCACTTAAATATGAAGGATGTACACCCCCAAGAATATCAGTATTTGTATACGATTGTCCTCCGTCAGAAATAAGCGCATTAATAAAGAAAGATTTGATTGTATCAATGATAACAGCAGGATCATCATCATAATTCCTATCAGGAATTACAGTGAATTTCTCTCCATCCATAGTTAAAATTTTAAAGTTTCCAAGGAAGGCGTATACATCAGTTTGTTCCTGTGTAAGATAGAAAGTTTTGGATATAAGATCGAGCTGAGCTTTATCAATCAAACCAAAATCTAAAGTACATTGAGCTACTAACTCTCCTGTTTTAACATCTACACCAAATTTCAGATCAACTTTTGCATCAATTGGTTCAAGCCCATTTTCTTTAAGATCGTCATTAAGTGCTTTAAGTTTTGCTACTACCGGTTTAAGTATTCTTTTCATTACGTCCGGCATATCCTCTTCATCCATAACACCAAATAGATCTTTATCATCGCCTGTTAGGTCTGAACTTGATACGGATAATGTATCTAACTGCATACTGCCGTCATCTGCTACCATAACGGTCATTGCCGCATTACCGCCAAAGATATTAGCCAAAGCACCGAAAGATGTTGAATCATTGCCGCCTATCCTAACTACACCGCCGGCACCGGCACTTCCTGCATTAATTTGTACATTTACTTGACCTTTAAAGTTACCGTCTTGATCAGCTCCGACTACACCGCCTACGACTGTCCCTGAGCCAAGAACATTTCCAAGCGCGTTAGTAAACTCAGCGGATACCGAGACTCCTTGCATTTTGCTTAACTGAGCAGCAAACGCACCTGCTCCAAAAGACTGACCGGCAAGGCTTAAAAATGCCTGACCGCTGCCGACATCTATGATCAAATTAACCAGATCCTGCCCGCCTTCAGAATATATGAGGCCGAAAGCCGCGGCCATAGTTTTTGCCGTATCGTTAAGTGCCTCAAATTTAGCAGCGCCGCTTATAGTCCCTTGTCCCTTGTCGTTCAAGCTTACTGCGACATTACCTAAAAATACAGTATTAAAATCAAGTTTGTCGCCTGAAACATTAAACATTCCAGCACCTGCATTTATCTTACTTAAAGCTTCATCGCTAATGAGACCTTCAGCGTTAAGTGCTGATATCAAGGCATTAGCTTGTGCCCCATTCATGCTGACATTGAATACTGTCTCACCGGTCAAAGCGTTAAACGCTGCCTCAAGTTTAAGGTTATTGTCCTGCATCGCTACAATATACACACTCATAAGCTGTTTAGCACTTCCTGTTACTGATTTAGCATCTACCATAACAGATATAATTAAACTTCCGTTTTTCATTGAAAGGCTTATATCCCCGATTGACGCCCCAGCACCCAGCTGTTCAGCCATAGCACTAATTAATTTTCCGAGCTGATCATTAGATAAAGAGTTCAATGCCCCTGCCGCCTGTATTTTATCGCCCATATCCGAGAAATTCTGATTATTTAAAGCAGCCAATATAGCATTCTTATCAGAAGTACCGAAGACATCATAATTACCCGTAGATGCCAATACCATGCCCATTGTAACAAGATCTATAGCTAATGTTGCTATCTCTGTTAAAGAATCAGCAGCCCTCCATGAAGTTGAATCCATGCTATTTACTAACACTGCTTCCGGTTTTACCGTAGGTGTCAATGATGATTCACCAAAAGTCGCGTTAGTCACACTATCTGATGTTGTAGATGAAAAATCACTGATTGAGGATGATATATCCCTTAGATCATTAGCAGTAACAGAGCTTTCTTGATTTACAAGATCATTAGTTGTTATATCATCAATACCCGGTCTCTCACGTGACTGGTCTGAGTCTTGGGATTGATCTTGATTATTCATAGTTTCATGCTGAGCATCTGATGAATTATTAATAGCGCTTTTAATTACATCCGCGGTATTCAGAACAACTATCGCTACTTTGGCAACAATATTTGTGATATTGTCAATGGTTCTTTCCATAACTCTTACAACGCTCGAAGCAGGTCTATTTATATCGTAATTACGTAAAGAATCATTTCTGACACTGCCATTTTGTATGTTTACAGAAGTTCCAGAGCCCACTTCGTTATTGCCGCTTCTAATAAATGATTCAGTAACAGCAAACGCGTTAGAATCTCTTTGGCCGAGGTCATTCAAATTCCAGTTTTCAATTTGGCGTTCAGTAACAACACTCAACATCCCATTATTATTAGTTGTTACTTCTTCATTAATTGATAATCTGCCATTATCAGATATACCGGTACCTATATTATCCCCGGATCTTATCATACTGCCTGAATCGACAAAATTATTTCTGACAACAGTCGATGTGCCGTCATTACTCGCGTCATAATTATACGATGTCAATCTAGTGAAGCTTATATTGTCGCCTGTTGTACTCCAGACTACTGTTGATTCTGAATTCAAAGCATAATTCGAGCCGACGGCTGAACTACTATCACTCGCGGATGCCGATGAGCTTTGTCCATTTTCAGTTATCGATTTTGTCAAAATACCATTAACAGCTTTAATGCTTAAATTCCCCGCAAAATCCGCACCAAGAGAATAAGACATAGTTCCTGAATATGATGTTGTTCTTGTTCCCCCGTCAACATTTTCGGTAGTCGGTGTGGACGTTCCATAATCTATTGTAACATTGCGCTCACCTGAGACATTTTCATTTCCTTGATCCTGTTGAGATCCCGGCGACAATTTAATAGAATTACTGATATGGAAAGTTTCGCCCATATGACCTTTTTCAATAGATTGAACGGCATCAATTGACGATAGATCTTCAGTCTGACGCATAGCTGAACCGATACGCTCGTCTTTAGCGTTATTATCACCTCTACTAGATGATGAAACATTAGAACTCATAGTATCAATAGACGATGATGAACTTCTTATACTTGTTACTCCGCTATCATTTGTTTGATAAGTAGAATTAGATGTTACAGATCCTAAGAGCATATTCCCTGCAATAATAAAACTGCCTGTATTTCTTTCAAGCATGATATCAGTATCGGTATTGTTCTTATAATTCTGAAGTGTAGTCGCAACTTCATCATCTGTACCATCTTTGATGCTTCTTGAAATGCTTTGGAACATATTTTTTAGCTGATCCACACTAGCGGCAGTGGAAGTATCACTCATCGAAGATCCTAATGTCCATGTTTCACCGGTATAGTAAACCATAGCTCCATTGTAGAAAGCCAAAGTTGATTCTGTGAATTTTATATTACCGTCAGCATTCTCGCCCCATTCGCCTACAGTCGCTGTTATTACTTCACCTGTTATATCGTCGTAGACAACATCCGCAAAATAATCAAAATATTCATTTTCTTCACCAGAAGCGTCTGCTCCCGCTAAACCTATCATTGTCCCTTGCTCGTCATAATAAGCTGTGTATTTTAATTTAAGCTCATCATTACCATAAGTTTTGTATATGCGCACAACAAGATCCGGTTCATGATTATATGTTATTTTTGCCAGTTTCTCATACTTATCAAAATCTCCGTCTCCCGCACCTACGATATTACTATACATGAATTCCGGTCTTACTTGTTCATCAAATTCATATATAAAACCTTTATGATCAATAATATAGTCTATTCCAATAACACTATTATCCTCATCGCGTCTATAACTGACTGTGTTATAACCTCTTGAATAATCGATAGAATCCCAATTATTGATCTTGCGCATCAAATTAACAGAATCTTTACCCGGGTCACGTTTAAGTGCCGGGGCACCGGACGATGAATCCTGACCCCATGTATCGGCATAAATAGTAACACCATCACCGTTCTTTATTTCAAGTGAGTTAAAAGTTGTAACTTCGATAAAATCGGCTTTATTACTTTCAAGATAATGGAATTTATAAATTGATGCCGGTCCTACGCCTCTCATTCTTTGTGAGGTTAATTTGCCGTCACTATTATAACTCATAGCGTCAGTTGTCGAGATACTTGAAGAGGTGTTTATGGAATTGATCCCCACTGCTGTTTCAGGAGGCATAGAATATTCATATTTATTTCCGTTCTTCCAATCAGTAAAACTCATATTACCTAAAAAGGCATCTGTACTGCGGAAATCTAATTTTAGATAAGAAGAATATGCGTCCCAATGCATATCCGGATCTTTCATTTCTATAACTGTGTTGGAATAAGTTTCAACGAAACTAACATATCCTGAGCATGTATTAACTTTAAAGTTGAATATGTCTCCCGTCGAAAGCGCGTCAAAACCTTCTTCTTCAGTCACTTGTTTAGAAAGTATCATTGTACCGCTTTCACCAATAACTTTATTCCCTTGATAATGCTTTTCAAGCTGCCATATCCAACCGTTCTCTTCATCCGGATCTCGCCTGATAATAAGATTATAAGATGTTCCATATGACGCCCCACCGGCATTTCCGACTGATATTGATACTTGGCCATTATCCTGAGAATCTTCATGTGTCTTCCCGACAAATAAAGTAAATTCAGATGTTCCTGCAGTGATGTATTCTGGATGATCAACATTTTCAGGAATAAAAAGACCAGATATAGTCTTGTCAGAACTATTACTGATTTGGTAAACAGTTTTCTGCCCTGAATTTGCAGATTTCTCATTGAATGATATAAGCTGATTTACATCATTATATTCCATACCCCATTTTTGGGCTGATTTGATCCTCTTTTCACTACCGATAGAAACGTCACCGATCCCAAGTTTCCAATTATTTTTATTCATTGATATAGTTTCTCTGCGGCTTGTTTCACTTATTTTCTTCATATCAACAGAATTATTATAATTTGCGATATAAGGATCACCGGACTTCATATTAATGTTTGAAAATCTAAAATCTCTTATAAGATATTTACCTGCTCTTGTCCCGATAGAAAAACTTAATCCTCCTTTTCCTCTATTGACACCAAAGAGATCAAAAAGATCTCTATCTATATCTCTAGCTATAGTTATGAACCCGTCCTGATCTTTATTCTCATCACTCATAAGAGATGCTAGATTCTCTTTGCCGTCCAAAGATATATGAGCATATCCGCCGCCTTTCTCATATTTAACTCTTGAATATGTACCCTGATCCAAGAAGTAACTCAGGGAATAACTTTTATCAAAAGTATCTTTAACCGATACAGTTATAACAAAATAATCATATGGCTTTTCATTTTGTGTATCGTATTTAAACCCAAACGTCATAAGATTATAGGCATTGTTAATCGATTGCCCCTTGGTATAGGTTAATCCCGCTTGGCCGGCTGAATCATTATGTATCATCAACACTTGCCCTTTATCAATATTAAAATTGTATCCATTATCGCTATTTGCATTTTCAACCAGACTGTAGCCATCATAAACCTGCCATGATTGATTAGATAATGGAACTTTTACCGTAGATGTTTTGTACTCATCTTCAGCCATCCTAAGATTGTTTATCGTATAGGTACCCCCACGCATAAAGAACCATTTAACATGATCAAGCGTTCTTCCTGGAATACGGTATTTTTCATTAGTAAACCCGGCATTTGCCCAATTGTTTGATTCCTTAGGTCCAAGTTCGTCCACCATAGTTTCCACTATTTGTCCGACATTAATATCTTCTAACCTTAGCCATTGATCAATAGACAAAGTGCCTTCCATAACAGCATATGCCAATCTTGATGCGGTTAATGTCCCATCGGATGATATTATTTGGTCATTTCCTGAATTATCTTTATATGCATATGAATAATTTTCTTTAAGCGTAACCTCGCCGCCAAAATCATCTATATCAAAAAGGTCAGCCAATGGATCATTAGCTTTCTTCCTGGCCTGAACAACACCTTTATCATCAATATATATTTCAAAATGATTGAGTAAATAGAAATTAAATTGATACTCCGCTCCGGCCGCCTCATTTAAACCGATAGGATCTTGCATGCCACCGACAGCCGTAAGTCCGTCTACAGCAGCTGTCTCTGGGTTAGTCGGCATACTTGTATGTATTGCAATTATTGCATCTTCGCCTTTATCAAGGAAGTCAGTACCTTTATTTATAATTTTTACCCTTAGATAAATAATGTAGTCTTCTCCGCTTTTCTCCGGTTTGTCTTCTCCATTGTCTAGTATTTCTACGCTGAATTCTTCATCAACAAGATCCCTAATATATTTACCTTTCATATCGAAAGACATAAAGCTTTTATAGAGATTTGCATCCTTGTTAGGGATATAGTCGGTTAGGCTCATTATCCCATACCCTGTTGACCCGGGCGAGCTTACTGTAAGGGTATTTTGATATGTCTCTGCCGATTCATTCATTGACATTATCTGAGAACTTTCGTTATACACTATACCTTTAACCGTTCGTTCAGAAGTAACGTCCGGGTCATCCGATGACCACACAACATCACGATAAGAAACATTTTGCTGTAAACTATCATAAACAAAATCTCTACGTCCGACGACTGAAATTATTGATGAACCTTTGAGAGGTGCGACATATACAGACTGATCATCAGTAATAATCGGAATTATGCTTGAAGTATCATAAAGTTCAAGTATTGATTGTTGTAGTTCGACGTTTTTAACTGATGTCAAAACATTGTCTTTGCCGGCGGCAATATTTTTAAGCAACAGATCACATGATTTTTTCGATCCACCATTGTCAAGCCCTTCAAATCTAAATGTACGAATATGGTCAAACGCTCCGAAATCTCCATCCTCCATATTCCCGTCACTCAACTCAAGTTTATCGAACAGTTTATAAAGATTGATCCCTGTTGTCTGCCAGTTACCTAAGTCTTCATTTGCTATATGATAAGTTATTATGCCATTAACGGTACCGTCAACAGTGTCAAGGTTTGTAGTAGTATTAACATCAATAGCATTGATTGCTGCTGTCGTATCCATATTGTCAGACACATCCCCGTCTACCACAATATTAATTTGATATACCTTCTTGTTATCACTTTCTACGCATACTGTAAAAATAAATCCGGTAGTAGAATTATGATCAAATGTTAAATATCCTCTGTCTAGCTGAATATCCGAATAGTCCGCCTCTTCATTCTCTTCATTGCCATCGGAATAATTGTTAAAAACAAGTTTCACACCTCTATTTTCTCCTTCATTAGTTTTTATCGCAAATATTGTTGATTCGCCTGATCTCTGATCATACCCTTCCATCTGACCATTTCTGTCATAATAAATATTTGTAACATCAGTTGTTGTTACAAGAACATCACTTGCCTTGGTCGTAACCGTATCGCTGTACCCAAGAAGCCTGCCGGTAGTATCGTACTGCATTTCACCGCGTTTAGTATTAACAAGAGAATCTAGATAGTATATGTCAACATCCAGAGCACTTATACGTCCATCACCGGATATATCTATGACATCAGTGCCGGAAACTACAATCTTTTTATCTACGGATCCGTCAGCATTAGGATTATCTACTTCAAGAAAAGCTAAGCCAACCAAAAGAGAACGGAAAGCGTCAAGGTAATTGTTTTCACCTTCAGGATCATTTATCTCAGATATGAAATTATTTAACTCAAGAACATCATTTGTGTCGCTAGGATCATAATCGACAAATTCGTCTTTCGCTAATCCCAATAGTTTCATATCATCAAAACTTATTATCCCGTCAGAATTTATATCATATTTATAATTCCAATTGGCATCACCTGGTAATAAAATATTTTCAAGATAAGATGTTACTCCATCATCCCTCTTTAAACTACCATCAATTATAGTCGCAAGAACAAGAGATGTGTTCACCGCAAAATCAGCTGCATTAACAACTCCATTAGAATCGATGTCTGCTTTTATAAGTGATGAATCTATATAATCGTCCGTCTGCCAGAACATTATCCCTTGCTCTTGAGAAGATAATAAAGCAGTCGACAATTCATCAGCTATCTTTATTAGAGTATCAGTTACGGTAATATCAGCTCCTGCTAAAGCTAACTCAGATGCTTTATCTCTGATCTTTTTAACATCGAGTCTATCAATATAGTCTTCACCATTTGTTTCATAGTTCGAGCTGACTGATCTTGGATTTATCATTTTTAAAAGTTCATCACTGTCGATACTGCCATCACTATTACTATCAAAATCACTCCAGATCCATTCTTTGGCGTCACTCCCGGCATAATTCACATTAAAGCTATATTCAGTACTACTAGCGAACTTACTCAACAAACCGGCAAATTGTGCGCCTCCGGTACTAATATATGTAACAAACTCTATTAGTCCGTCATTGTTCTCATCTAACTTTGCAAGACCTGTCCAATTCTCCAGACGAGCGATTTTAACATCCAGTGACCCTGTATTTTTAAATTCAACAGCATCATCACCGTTCTTGATAGTCGATATCTGAAAAGTCGATTCAGTACTGTTAATAACATAATAAGTTTTTCCATACTCAAGTTCTGTTGGATAATTCTGAGATTTAATTATTATCATGTCGCCGTTTTGATAGTCATTATTGTTAGTAAATGTATTCGACGACATATTTAATGTCTCAGGGTCACTGTCAAAATCAGCAAATACACCTGTTCGTGAGTTTTGAAAAAGATAAGCATAAAGTGTATCAGGGAGTTTATCTTGGACAGTATCTGTTTCAACACTTTCAGCGGAAAGTAATTCCACATAACCATCAATATAATCATCAGCATCAGCGTCAAAAACATATTCGATTATATCCCGAATATCATTTACAGATACTTCTGCATAATTAAATGTCTCGATCAGGACATCATCTATGTATAAGTTTCCTTTTAATTTCGAACTATCTCCGCTCTCTAACCATGAGTCTAGCTCATCAGTTAAAACCGAAGAATAAATCCTTCTATTTTCACTGTCGGTAGTATATAGTCCGTTAGTCTCGTTTTCTTTTTCACTGAATAATACTGAAGAATCAAAAACACTTTCATCAGGATTAATTGCATGCCATTCAAACTTTACGTTAGATCCATTCTGTTCGATCCAGTCGCCTACAAGATCTATTAATGCAGTTAAAGATAGGAAATTCTCGGAATTTGGAACTGTATTTGAGAAGAAATTCTCGTAAAGTTGTATATATTCAAGATCTTTCCCATCGATAAGCCCGTCATCATATATATCAAAGCTATTTAGAAAATCACTTTTCCCTACAATTATCCCTTCCCTTGTGCTGCCGTCTATCATCGTTCCAATTGTAGTGAGGAGATGTTTTAGATCGTCTTGATCTATCTTCCTGTCATCATTGTAATCATAAATATCTTCATACCCGGGATCGGTACTATTTATAACACCATTGCTAAATAATAGATCATTGAGCATTTCAATTACCGCAGGATCAATATTTATTGACGGGTTCTGCTTAACATTTTCTTCATAACCCAGCATTCTTCCTGAATTATCATAAAAAGTGTTTTCCATTATTCTGGTAGTAAGTATTTTTCCGCTGCCCGTAGATGTAGAAACATCATTATATTTAATAACTTGATCAAGACCGTTATAGCTCATACCTGTACGTGTAGTCAAAGTTGTAATATCAAGTGATTTTTCAAATGAAATACCGCCGTTAGGGTTAATATTATCATCCTTAGAATTGATGCCGGCATAACTTATAGAATATGGGTTTTCCGGTTTCGAATATACCCATGAAGATATGTCCATGAGTTCAGTAGTATCATCAGATATTGCAAGTATAGTACCCTTGGATCTATCAATTACCGGTTGACCTAATGCGGATAGAAGAGGTGCATCTTCCCCTGTCTCCTCGTCAAGTTCAACTATAATATCTTCAGCCAGCCTCAAATTAGCTATCTGAATATCTTCTGCCATTACAGTAAAATGATCTATTGCAAGGCTACTAATACTTAGGTCTATAGTACTACGAGGCATCATTGCAAGCAGGATCTGCTTAATATCAAAAGTATATGTTATCCATTTGCCGCCGGTTATATAGTCATTATTGCCTCTAATATTAGATCTTTGGTCATTACCTAGATAGTAGTACACTTCTTTATTGCCATCTGCCTCTTTTACACCTATACTGCCGCCGTCAATAAGATATGCATCATCAGATGTTATCCACAATGTAAAAGGTCCTGAATTAACACCGTTTGCAGTAACGCCTTCAAAATTTAAACCTACCTTAAATGCGCTATTACTTGAAGCGTCAAAAGCCAGGTAATCATAAGAACCACTTGAAAAACTAAGATCAATATCTTTTTCAAGATAGTATAAAGATCTATTATTTGATATGACACTTAAAGCATCAAAATCTTTAATAACTTTAGCCGGGCCGCCCCAATCATTAGTTCCGGTATTAGTCAAATCCATGGAAACTGAATTTTCCATAAACTCATTGTCACTTAAAATAACTGATGTTATCCCGGTATTTCCCTCAAGGGAAATACCTTCAAGTAATGTTGTTTTTTCAGCTGTATCAACACCGGCTGAACGCAATATACTCATCATGTCTGCTTCAAACTCAAACCATTCATTCTTTTTACAAGCTCCGCAACCAAGTTCAAAAGTTTCTCCGACGAAAACAAGTTTACCGCCTTCACCAGTAACATCAACCCCTTCATACTTCCAGATCTCAGCAGATGACATATACATATCACAATAGATCAAATATGAAATCTCAGAAATT
>JADGBB010000001.1:0-3524 GCA_015231715.1 Candidatus Omnitrophota bacterium | reverse complement strand
CATTACCGATCATAACAGTAGCTTTGATAAAGTTTTTACCTTTACTCTCCAAGAAATCGGCAGAACTTAATACCTTTTCTTGGGCAAATACCGGCTGGACAACCCTCAGTTGTGAATATGTTACATCTTCTAAAGATCCATCAATTGCTTTCCATTGTTCATTACGGAAAGTAACATTAGTTTCATCAACATCATTAGCGAACATTCTTCTGAAACTTAAATTTTTGACAAAGATCTCATTGTCACCTTTTACTGAAAAACGTGGATCACTTATTTTGTATGTATATGCATCCAAATTAATTGGTGGAATTTTATCTTTCAAAGCTTGATGAATATCTACATCAAAAACACCATCCTTTATAAGTAATACAAGCTCTGGTTGGATCCACTCAAGAATATACACACCCAAAGGACAGGAAGAAGGAAACTCTTGTCCGTCTTTTGAATTTATCGTTATTTTAACGCTAAACTTTTCTAAAGCAGAAATTTCTAATAAATTACCGTTCGCGTCGATCGAATCGATATCAAAATACAAATGTCTTTTATCTGACTCAAGTAGTTGTACTTCATCTGCGTAATAGGCCGTGATCAATTGAGATGGATCATCGCTATCACCTTTAAGATTAAGCATCGTCGTTCCGTCATCCCTTGATATTATAGATTCATAATCTGTTATTGCTGAAGAGTTTTGAGCTTTATCATAGCTTACCATGCGCCCTTCTACGTCATAGGCTATATTACTCATAGATGTGTCAATTTTAAGTTGTTTAGCACTTGGATCAGTTGATATTTCATTATATGAAATGATCATGCCTGTATCATCATATACAGATTTGGATCGTGAAACATTTGATACCTTATAAGGATTTAGTACTTCAGACTGCCTGAGATAATTATCAAATCCACTTGAACCGAAAGATGTACCCGCAGGAGAATACCATAATGTATTAGCCCAATCCGATATCATATGTTCAGTAGAATATTCTATCGCAATTTTATTTAATGGGAACGCTTGATCAGGAGTTTTATAAGGATCTTTTGTATAGAAAAGATCCCATTCTGTTCCGTTCGCACCTATTTCAACTGAACCACCGGAATATGACTTCATATCATCATCACTTGGGACTAAACTGAATACACTGTCTTTCCCTAGTGCCTCAGTAAGTATCCATTTCAAGCCGAAGTCATGAGTTTTTTCATCGACCTTCTGATTACCTAAATAACAAACAATTTGATTGTTCCCATCCGGTGATAATACGGTACCGTTTATCCCTCCTGATCTAAATATTATTGTGTATCTTTCACTATCGGCTGATTCTGCAAATTGCGCTTCAACATTGATCGAACAAATATCTGCTACCGGATTTCCCCCTGCTTTCTTTTTTGTCGTAAATGAAAGCACCCTATCATTTGAAACAAATTCCAGCTCTTTAATTGAAAATTGAACACCCTCGAATCGATATCCTGTAATTTGAGAGATCATAGTGTTTGAATCTGCAGGTAAAAGATCTTTAAGCATATCGCTAAGATCTCTTTCAACTGCCACATACCTTGAACTAGCTTCAGTATCATCAAGAGTGACCTTGAGCGTATAAGCCTTATTGTCAGTACCCACAACATCAATTAGCATGGTAAAATTCTCATCAAGTGCAAGTGGTCTGCCGTCCGATTCCATTACATTCCCGGCATTCGATATAACATTGAACCTAACGATATTTCTTGAAGTGATAGCAAGCGGAATACCAGACGAAGAATTATATGAATACACACTTCCGTCATTAAGTTTAGCTGCTCCGCCTGAGACCCTGCTGCCGGAATTAAAACTTAATACACTGGAATCCGGCACATACTTACCGCGGCTATCAAGGAAATTATAATCCCAGTATGCCTCTCCGTCATATATATTTTCAAGTCTCGTATATGAACTATCCCCTGCAGCATTATCCCACAGGTCGATATCGCTAATTTTGTAGTTGCCGCCCCTTAATTCAAGTGAATTTATTCTTAAAAACTCAAAACCACTACCTTTCTTAGCCAGTAATGCCTTTTCAAGATCGATCGATACCTTAACGCTGTTATCTGAAACATCTTTTGTAACTATGACTACATCTGATGTGTACTTTAAATCTTTATTGTAGTCAAAAAATAAGGCATACTGCATCATTTGATCATTAGGATCATTAGCGGTAACCATAGCTGTAAATGAAAATGGGGTACTTCCTGAAAGCAAATAATCTGCCTCGACATCTTTTAAATCGAAACTGATCATATTTCTGCCGTCAATATTTTCTGAATAATAACCAATAGGATCATTTTTAGGAAGTGAAGTAAGATCACTTTTTATGACAAAATCTGAAAGAGCTATAGATTTCACCTGATACCAATTTTTACCATTTTCAGATACATCGGAAATAGAATAGTCTTGGTAATCCGAACGATTTGGGTTCATTACCCAGTTATACCTACTCATGCCCAAACTAACTACATCATTACCACTCCAAATATCTTTAGCATCAGAGAACTTAATAGAATTAAATGTAGAATCCGTTGAATCTATGGAAACGTACTTCACATGATCAAACCCTGCTGCGGAATAACCGGAATTGATAAGATCAGCGGCAAGATCGGTTTTGATCGTAACCGCGACAATATTGTTAGCATTATCATAACTTCGTATCATAGTAGTTGATGATGCAGCATTACGGCCATTAACTTTTATTCCTGAGGAGGTATAAGTATAACTAAGATTATATGACTCACCATTTTTATCCATGACTTTTACATAAAGATCCGCTGTACCTTGCCCGGGCTTAAAAGTATATTGCATATACGGTTTATGCAACATCGAGTCGCCATAAGTATTTCCTACGTTCCCATTTTGACCGGGATATTGGTCTCTCCATGTAAAGAATCTATTAATTAATGCACCCTCAGCATTACCTTCCATCGCGATAGTACTGCTATTAGGATTGTATATACCTATCCTTTCTGAATCTAACAGTTCATCTTCGTTAATATCAAGAGATGCTGATACGGTTGATATGGCCTCCGCAAATCCACCAGTTGACGAGAAAGAAATACAATGACCGACAGTATAACCTAAAAGTCCGGCTTCAGTCAGAACCTTATCCAGATCAATATCTATAAAAAATGTTCCGTTAGTATCTGATGTCTCCGGGAAAGCCCCTAAATTATATGTTATTATCCCGGCATCAATTGATGTTGTTCCTTTCAGGCTGTTGTGACTTTCAGCAAATGTAATATTTACTGTGTCTTTATTCCCTTGCGGTGTAAGAACATTAAAAATAGTGTCAACTTTAACATCATTCACCTTAACTTCGTCAGGTTTTATTGTAAAACTAAAAAGACCTTGTGGAGTTGTATCGGCACTTTCCTGATAAATATTTTCATCAAATCCTTCAGCATTATCAAGATCCAACGTACCTGAACTCCCCCAAGCTTTCGGTGAAAGATTTATATAATAAGCATCTTTAGCATCTTCATTCATAGCTACTTTGAGATCT
>JADGBB010000019.1 GCA_015231715.1 Candidatus Omnitrophota bacterium | reverse complement strand
AGTAAACAGAAGTGATAATAAAAGAACTGTTTAGATCGCTCGAGGTAGCTAGTACCGGGAGGAAGCATGCAAAATACTTTTTTTTGCAGACAGGAGAACTATTTATTCTTGACATGCTTTTTCATAGCTGACTCATGGCGCACGGATGAGGCAGTTAGTACATTTTCTGACACGGGAGCTAAACAACGGCATTTTTCAATCCTTTTTTAACCCCGCTAACTCATGCATTCTCCAAGCAGCTTCGCTGCTTTTCGAAGCAATCGACAGCGGGATTGGTAATTGTTAAAAAAGAATCGAAAAATGCCTATAGCTCCCTAATCATCAGAAAATGTACTAACTGCCTCATCCTAGCTCGATGCGAAGTATTTAAGTGCGAACGAGCGAAAGTACGAACGTCGAACGGTTTTAACAATCAAGATGAGTGCTAAAAAATTTTTGGGTGACATGGTGAAAACTTTGTGTGTATTTTTTTAATACACACAAAGTTGGAACGATGGCAGGACCCGAAAATTTTTCGGTACGAGATCTAAATATAATTTTATTTATTGATTTTGTTTTACTCTCTGAACCTACCTATTATACCCAAGTTCAATTGACGGCTTTTTTTGAAAGGACTACAATCGTAGTTGAATAATAGGTGTGAGTAAAAGATTGAAACGGGGATTTTAAAAAGTGAAGGAGGGGAGAATGGATACTAATAGTTTAGTGTATTGGATCTGGTTTTTGATCATCGGCGGTGTAATTGGATGGTTAGCGGGGATTATTATGACCGGAAGGGGGTTTGGGATTTTAGGTGATATTGTTATAGGTATAGTCGGAGCAATGCTCGGCGGATGGATCGCCGGAATGATCGGATTATACACAAGTAGTACTGCGGGTGCATTTTTGGTGGCGCTTGCGGGTGCTTTGGTTTTAGTGGGAGTGACTCGCTTCGTTGTGAGGCAAGCAAGAGTATAAGCAAAGGAGAGTATTTATGGTTATCATGAAAAAAAATGCGTTAAGAATAGTAGTCGCGTTTGCGGTAGTTTTATCGCTGGGCGGGGCAGCATGCTCGTATGCCGCTACAACAGACGAATCGGAGCTCAGGCTTCGCAGTGTTTCAGGCGAGATCGCGTATGTGGACGCGAAACTTGGTGAATTAAGGCTGGAAGGAGAGGAAACTCAAAAACGAAGATACCCGACAGAATTCAGAATAAATCAGGAAGCGACTATCGTAACCGATCCTCAGGACTTAAAATTCCTTACTATTAAGGACTTGAAAAGGGGCCAACATGTTACGGTTGAATTCAACTGGATACAGGGTAACTGGAGGGATCCTACGGTTGCTACAAAGATAATTGCATTTCCTATGGCTGAACTAGTTCTTCAGGAAGTAACAGGTGAACTTGAGTCTATAGACGGCATAAACGGGACACTCCTTATCGAAAAGAGACCTTTGCAGGGCGAAGACGGAAAGTTCGATCTGTTATATTTTGTATTTGACCCTAGACAAATTACTGTCATGAAAGCCCCGAGTATGGAGCCGGTACGGATCGTGTTAACTCCCGGGGATATAATTAATGTGCAATATTGGGTTGGAGACGGCGCAAGGCATGCCGAGGCCATTACCCAAATAACAGCGGTTCCTGTGAATAAGAGTATGACGACAACAACAACGACAACAAGTACGACTGTAATAAAGAAGTAGAGAAAAGGAACTTTCGTAGGCGGGTGGTAGGAGTACCCCCTTTTATGCCCGCCTAGTTCCTTTTTTTTCGATTTAACCGTAAATAGTAAAAACAATAAAAGATAAACGCTAAACGGAGGAAATGATGCGAAAGATTATTTTATCAGCAATAATGGTATTCACAATATGTTGCGGGGTAACTATTGAAAACGCCCGCGCAGAAGATGACAAATGGGATGGACTAGTAATCGAATCCGGGAGAGTTTTATCGGAAGTACAGGAAATGCCGGATCAGAGCATACCAGAAGACCTGCTCAGTAGTTGTGAAGCCATAGCAATATTTCCAAATACACTTTCAGCAGGCTTGGGAATAGGCGGCAAATACGGCCAGGGTATAATAATGGTCCGTGAAGAAAAAACCGGTCAATGGTCGCCGCCAGGGATATTTGCAATAGCTGGTGTTAGTTTAGGGTGGCAAATTGGCGGTCAGGGAACGGATTTTGTTCTGCTTATTATGAATAGGAGATCCGTGGATGGACTTTTAAAAGGTAAGCTAAAACTGGGAGCAGACGCTGCAGTAGCCGCAGGGCCTGTAGGCAGAGAAGCCGCCGCGTCGACAGATATCCAACTCAAAGGGGGTATCCTGACTTATTCAAGAAGCCGTGGTCTATTTGCCGGTGTTAAACTCGTGGGCGATGTTATTACGCAGCATCACGCCGGGAACAAAGCTCTTTACGGTAAGAAATTATCCGCACGTGAGATAATTCTTGAGAATAAGGCGTCGATGCCGAAAAGTGCCGACAACCTGCTTAATGTGCTGGGCAAATATCCCTATAAAAAATAAACTAAGGAGATTGTATGGATCAGAGAGTAAGTATTGCTTTATCGGTTATTGGAGTTATGCTGTTAGTTTTCGGGGTTAACGCCTATCACTCGGCTAGTTCCGACATTTCGCGCTTTTTCACGGGTGCGCCTACAGATAAGGCTCTTTGGCTTTTGATCGCAGGAGCTATCATAGTCATAGCAGGGTTTGCAGGTTTAGTTAGAAAGTAAGCTGATCTTCTTCCGAGACAATGTAATCGAAACTAGAAAAATTAGTGACTAAAACTAGTTTTAAAAAAGAGGTGGGTAATGAGAACAATATTTTTTACAGTTTTAATATTATTACCGATATTTGTATCAAGCGCGTCGGGTAATGAACTTTATGATCAGCTGCTCGAAAAAGTGCTGGCACATGAAACGCAATACAGGATAAATGAATTTGTCGACCTGCATAAAGGCGAGACCGTAACAGGGGTGGGCTACATATGCGATGTGGAAGAAGATAGAGATGGGTCTCTTGAAAAAGGTAATGCCAGATTCTTCATTTCGATAAACGATAAGTTACAGGAATATAACATTTACAGTTCATTGCGGTTGAGTCTGGATATTTCCGAAGAGAATAGAGGGATAATAGAAGACTTGAAAGAGGGCAGGAAGGTATCTTTTGCCGGCAACCTGGTCCGTGCAGACAATGATGTTATAAGGCTTGAGGGAAATGCCAGCATAGAAGTTGTGGAATAATGCCGAATATAAAGAGGGAGAATATGACGGAATTATCTAAAAAAAAATATCTGTTCAGGATGGTAGATCCTGTATACCCAGCGTTCAATGTCTATTCATTTAACGCAAGAATGACCACCCCGTTAGGGCCTGTTTGTGTGGCTACCGTGATTAATGAAATGGATGGATGGGAAGCAGAAGTTATTGATGAAAATAATCTCCGGAAACATGGGCCGAGATCACGGTCGCGGGGCGCTGATCATAAGCTTTTGCAAGAACTTTGTCCCGCAGATATTGTAGGGCTTTACGGGGGGCTTACTAGCACAATACCAAGGCTTTATGAAATAGCAGAATTTTATAAAAAGATGGGAGTGATTACGGTTGCCGGAGGATGCCATTTCGTGGACGAAACTATTGAAGAAGCACTTTTGGCAGGAGTTGATTACATAGTGATAGGCGAAGGGGAAGAGACAATAAAGGAACTACTGAAAGTTTTAGTGAATAAAGGCGATCTTGAAAATGTAAAAGGGATAGCTTACAAAAAGAATGGGGTCGTGATACGCACTCCCGCACGAGAACCGTTAATGAATTTTGATAATTTGCCTTTACCCGATTTTTCTTTAGTTCGATACGCGAAGATTATTGCGTATCCCGTCGGAAGGATAAGGGGTTGCGGTATGGATTGCGAGTTTTGTACCGTTAAAGGGGAACCGCGGTGCGCTACAACCGAGCGATTGATGGAACAGATAATAACTGTTGTCGAAAAAACTAAGGGGAGAAAGATCTTTGTAGTCGATGATCTTTTCGGTCAAGACAGAGCCGAGACCATCAGGTTTTGCAATATGCTCAGAGATTATCAAAAGGACTCAGGTATAAGGCTGGATGTTGGTGTTCAGATAAGGTTGGATAAGGCGAAGGATACGGAACTTCTTACCGCAATGCGCGGGGCCGGTATCAGTTTTATTGCCATTGGTTATGAGTCTCCGATAGAAGAGGAACTGAAAGCTATGAAGAAGTGTCTTAGGGCAAAAGACATGATCTCGCTCACAAAGATATACCAAAAATTCGGCTTTTTAATACATGGTATGTTTATTTTCGGATATCCCATGAAAAGTGGTATAAATTTTAAAATGGCAGCAAAAAAGAGAGTGAAACTTTTTAGGGAATTTATTAAGAAAGCCGGGCTTGATACCGCTCAAGTTATGCTTCCGATACCATTGCCTGGCACAGATTTAAGGGAAAGGCTCAAGAAAGAGAACAGAATATATTCGGTCAAGGATGTGGGATGGAAATATTATGACGGCAATTTCCCGATATTTCAACCGGACGAACCTATGACGCCTCAAGAGATGCAGCGCTCATCCATGGAAATAATGGGTGGAATGTTTCGCATAAAAAGTTTGTTTATGGTGGGAGTAAATGTCCTAATATTTCCACGGATAATTTTATCTTCACGCAACATAAAGAACGGGTGGAGAAGATGGTATAGATCCTGGAGACAGTCTCTCATACGTTTCGGTGGATGGATACTTCTAAAAAAATGGCACACCGCTTTTAAAAACGACAATTTTCTGGATCGATTAAAAACCGCCGAAGCACACCTCGTCGGAAGTGAACACAAAAACTAGTGTCTGTCCCCAGTTGTCCAGTTGTCTCCCAGTTGTCCGACGGTCTTTTCTGTAATAACCAGTGCCGATGCTGAAAAAAATATGGTTGAATATGTGGAAATGTATTACAAATAAAATAAAGGCAAATCATGGAACAGAACGATAAAACTAAAGAAGAGCTCGTAGAAGAGATAAAATTCCTGCAAAAGCGAATAGCAGAATTTGAAAGAATGGATAGCGAGGCACAAAAAAGCGCTATATTAAACGGGATCGCAACCAACATAACTTTTGTTGACAAGAATTTGAGGATTATTTGGGCAAATAAAACGGCCGCTAAATCCGTTAATAAATCACCCGATGAAATGATAGGCAGAACGTGCCATGAATTGTGGGCGGATCCTGCAAAACCTTGCAAAGAATGTCCATCCATAAAGGCGTTTCAAACTAAAAAACTGGAACATACTATTATAAACACCCCTGATGGAAGGTTTTGGGATGAAGGGGGCGAGCCGATATTCGATACTGAAGGGAATCTGACCGGTGTTGTACAAATAGCACATGATATCACCGAACGCAAGAAGAGTGAAATTTATCATAAACTTGGCATGGAGATTCTGCAGATCCTAAATGAACATGAATCTCTAGATATTTCGATTCAAAGAATCATAAATACATTAAGGACGTACTTAGGGATTGATGCCGTGGGAATCCGTTTGAAAGACGGGGATGATTTTCCGTATTTCAGTCAGGAAGGTTTTTCCAAAGATTTTCTGATGACAGAAAATACACTGATCGAGCGTGGAGTAAGCGGCGGGGTATGCCTGGATAAAGACGGTAATATCTCGTTGGAGTGTACCTGCGGACTAGTGATATCAGGCAAGACTGACCTATCAAACCCACTATTTACGCGGGGAGGAAGCTGTTGGACTAATGATTCTTTTCCCATCCTTGATCTTTCGGCTGAAGAGGATCCCAGGCTTCACCCACGCAATCAATGCATTCATCAGGGGTATGCCTCAGTAGCGCTGATACCTATCCGCATAGAGGATAAGATCGTTGGCCTGTTGCAGCTAAATGGTCTCAGAAAAGGCCTTTTCTCTCTTGGTGCGATAGAGCAGCTGGAAAGCATAGCGTCACATATTGGAGAGGCTTTAATGCGCAAGAAGGCGGAGGCGGCGTTACGGGAAAGCGAAATGAAATTGAAAATAGCTAGCGAAATTGCCCATTTAGGTAATTGGGAACTTAATGTTACGAACAATCAGCTTAATTGGTCTGAAGGCATTTTTAAAATATTTGAAATTGATCCAAAAAAATTTGGAGCTACTTATGAATCTTTTATTAATATAATACACCCTGATGACCGTGACAGTGTGAATACAGCGTATGTTAAATCACTTAAAAATAAAACTCCTTATAAAATTATTCATCGGCTACTGATGCCTGATGGCCGCATTAAATGGGTTACTGAAACGTGCAGAACGGACTATGATGTGCAAGGAAATCCTTCTCGTTCATTTGGGATCGTTCAGGACATTACCGATAGTAAGAAGGCGGAAGAAGAAAGAATAAATCTTCAATCCCAGCTTTTGCAATTACAAAAGATGGAGGCAGTAGGTGTATTAGCTTGCGGGATTGCACATAATTTCAATAACATTCTTGGGTCAATTCGCGGGAGAACTGAAATGGCAATGGAAAATATATCCCCTGATACACTAACGTACTCGGATTTAAGGAGCGCTGTTGAAGGAATTCAAAAAGCCGAAGAATTATCCGCTCAAATGATGTCTTTCAGCAGAACACATGATCAATTGTTAGCTGAAACAGATAGCGTTGCTGTTGTTAAGACGGCGGTGACTATGTTCAAAGCATCCGTAAAAGGGAAGGTTGTAATTAGAGAAAATATTGACAATGAATGCGGGCTTGTTTATGCCGATCCTAATCAGATCCAGCATGTGATAATTAATCTACTCACAAACAGTTATCACGCTATTGATAGTCCTAGGGGTTATATTGAAGTAGGCTTGTCCAGAACCATTATTGATCAAGACCTAGTAAAGAGATTTACTGCTCTTAAAGAGGGCGAACATATTAAACTCAGTATTAAAGATAATGGGCACGGAATGAATAAAGAAACGCTTGATCATATTTACGAACCTTTTTTTACAACTAAAGAAGTCGGGAAAGGTACAGGCCTCGGGCTTTCTATGGTGCGGGGGATAATAAAAGGATGCGGCGGTGAGATAATAGTAGAAAGTGAGCAGGGAAAAGGAACAACCTTCGATATATATTTCCCGCGGATACAGTCCTAATCATGCCCCAGGAAAAAATCAGATAGAAAATTATATTGAGACCTCAAAACTTGCGCCTAACGTAAAGTACACATTCCATAAACCGTCTGCTATGAAAGATTTGCTAAAGGCCGTAAAGGAACTTACTGAGCAAAGTGAAGGGTAACAATCTTCTTGTTAAAAATATTTACTAAACTTGTGTCTGTCTCTAGTTAACCTCTGACTTCAATGTCTTTGTGATATGGGGATAACGTGATACAATAAAAAAAGTGTCATAAAAATAAGGGGGAGGATGGAAAATTATAATTATGGGATCATAGGGAATTGCACTTCTGCGGCTTTAGTTTGTGATGACGGGAGTATTGATTGGTTATGTTTGCCATTTTTTGATTCTTCCTCGGTTTTTGCTAAAATATTGGATGAAAAAAAGGGTGGATATTTTAAGATCACAGCCCTTGGTCTTAAAAAGATAACACAAAGTTATGTTACACATACTCCTATACTAAAAACTCGGTATGAAACTAAGTACGGTTGTTTTGAAGTAAGGGATTACATGCCCCGTTTTATAGCGAATAGAGGTGCGTACTACTGTCCGTCAGAGATCCACAGGGACATACTTGTTATTAACGGCTCCCCCAAAATACAGATAGAATTCCAGCCTAAACCAAATTACGCTTTCAGCGAAGTTGAATATAAAAGGTTTCCGGATTATTTAAAAATAGTTACAAAAAATGGTGTGTATAACAGTTTCTATTTGTATTCAAATGTTGACTACGACGATATATTGAGCGGGAAGACAATTACTTTAGCTGATAAATCGTATATAGTTTTGGCTTATCATGAAAAACTTGAACCAATGAATGGCGAAAGAATATTTCTTGAATATGAAAAGACTAAAACATATTGGATGGATTGGGTCCTTTCCAAAAATCTGCCGGCGACACAAAGAGGCACAATAATAAGGTCACTTATAACATTAAAGTTACTCATGTTCCAGCGTACAGGAGCTGTTGTGGCGGCACCGACCACATCTCTTCCTGAATGTATCGGAAGAGAGAGAAACTGGGATTATAGATATTGCTGGGTAAGAGATTCGGCTATGATAATGGATCTTTATATAAGGGTAGGGGATATGACATCAGCCAACCGTTTTATAAAGTTCATAGTAGACCGTATGCTGCTTAAGAATGAAGATGTTGCTGTTATGTACGGTATTAACGGAGAAAAAATATTAGAGGAAAAGACTCTAGATTATCTGGCGGGCTATATGGATTCTGCGCCTGTAAGAGTAGGCAATGCGGCATATGTACAGATACAGAATGATGTGTATGGAGAGTTGATGGAAACCATTTACACTTATTTTACTCATGCTAAAAAAGAGGATGTAAGTTTGAACGAAGAGATATGGACGGCTGTGAGGTCTTTAGTGAGGAAGGTACTTGAAGTTTGGGATAAGCCTGACGCAGGAATATGGGAAAGAAGAGATATTGTTCAGCATTACGTTCATTCAAAACTAATGTGCTGGGTGGCGCTCGATAGAGCCGCGCAAATAGCTAAAAGCGTTTCAAAAACGAGGTATGTAAAGGAATGGACAAAAAAGGCTGAAAAAATAAAGAATGATATATTAAAAAAAGGATGGAATAAAAAACTGGGGTCTTTTACTATGAGCTATGGTTCTGAATTCCTTGATGCGGCAAACCTTCTTATGCTTCATTATGGGTTTCTTCCTTCCGATCATCCAAAGATCATAAGCACAGTTAAGGCTTCCTACCGTCGTCTTGTAAAAAAGGGAGCTGCTTTTAGATACTTGAATGCTGATGATTTCGGCGTTCCTGAAAATTCTTTTATCGTCTGCACGTTTTGGATGATAAATGCACTATATCTAACAGGAGAAAAAAGAAAAGCCAAAGAACTTTTTGATAATATACTTTCAAAAAGAAATCATCTTGGGCTGCTTTCAGAAGATATTGATATTAATTCAGGCAGGTTAACCGGCAACTTCCCGCAAGGTTATTCACATTTGGCTCTTATACAGACGGTATTGCTTATGCGTACTGAATATGATTGGTCGGATGAATTTCCGGAGAATAAAAGGAGTGTAAAAAATGGAATATTTAATAGGTAATGCTATAAAAGTTGCAATAGCTTGTGTTATTGCAGCAGTAATATATTTTATCGCAATATCCATATTAAAAAAATGGGATAACTATTCTTTTTCAGAAAAGATCAAATTGAAAACGCTTAAAATGAAAGCTCCGCTTGCATTTTTGATCCCAGCTATGAGCGCTCTTTTTTTAATGCCTTTATTGAACCTGCCAAAAAATATATATTCTTTAGTGATACAAATGGTGAGCCTATGGTTAATAGCATCTATAGGATCGCTTGTAATGGGAGTGGTAAACGCTCTATGTGAATCTATTTTGTATACACATGACATAAATGCTTCCGATAATCTTGAGGCTAGAAAGATCCATACACAAATTAGAGTAATGAAAGGGATCATAACAGCAGGTATTTTTGTGATCACTGCGGCATGTATGCTTATGACTTTTCCTAAGATACGTCAGATAGGTGTTAGTTTTTTAGCCTCAGCCGGGCTTATGAGCGTGATTTTGGGTTTTGCCGCTCAAAAAACTTTGGGAAATTTTATCGCAGGTATTCAGATAGCCATCACACAGCCCATACGAATCGACGATGTTCTTGTAATAGAGGGGGAATGGGGATGGGTAGAAGAAATAACTTTGACATATGTTGTTGTAAGAATATGGGATCTAAGAAGATTGATATTGCCCATTTCATATTTTACCGAAAAACCTTTTCAGAATTGGACAAGAATATCGGCGGATATTTTAGGAACAGTTTATATTTATGCTGATTATACCGTGCCGATAGAAAAGCTCCGCGAAAAATTAACCGAATCTCTTGAAGAAAGTAAATTTTGGGATAAAAAAGTTAATGTATTACAAGTCACGAATACTACCGAAAAAACGGTTGAATTAAGAGCTCTTATGAGCGCCAAAAATTCTCCGGCCGCTTGGCAGCTTCGGTGTGAGGTCAGAGAAAAATTACTAGTATTTTTACAGCAAAATTATCCCTCATCTCTTCCCAAGATAAGAATAGATCTGGGAAAAGAAGGTTCTGAGCTTTATAATAAGGACATGATAACAAAATGAAAAAACAAATAAAAAAAAGACTTGTAGTTGTATCCAATAGGCTGCCGTTCAGCAAGATAACAAATAAAAAAGGTGACCAAATATGGGAAAAGTCCGTTGGAGGACTTATAACCGCAATGGATCCTATTCTCAGATCTACACAGGGCATGTGGGTAGGATGGGACGGCGATCTTAAAAGCTCAAATAATTGTGAATTAAAGGTATATGAAAGTTCGGATATAGCGCCGGAGGACGATGACAGGAAAGGGTCGTATAGCTTAGCTGTTGTTCCTCTTCTTAAAAAAGAATACGAGGAATATTACATAAAATTTTCTAACGGTACTCTGTGGGCTCTGTTCCATTATTTTTTCGAAAAAAGCACAATAAATTATTCTGATTGGAAGATCTATAAACAAGTAAATAAAAAATTCGCTTCTTACATAAACGATATAGCAGGTCCGGATGATATAATTTGGGTGCAGGATTTTCATTTATTCCTTGTGCCGTATTATCTTAGAAAGCTTAGGCCTAATGCTGAGATACATTTCTTTTTGCACATACCTTTTCCTCATTTGGATATATTTTCAATATTGCCGTGGCAGAGAGAAATATTAGAATCTCTGCTTTGCTGTAATACTGTCGGGTTTCACGAAAAGCAGTATTTGAAAAATTATGAAGGATGCGTAGACGTTTATAAAAGAGAAAAAAAACTGGCAGGGAATAAGACTGTTGAGGAAAATACGATTACTCATGGTTATGCAAACCCCATAAGCATAGATTTTGACACTATAGATAAAATGTCGAGAAAGAAAAGTGTCTTGAAAAGAAAAAAAGAGATAATAGAACGCGCTGGATGTTCCAAAATATTGATCGGGGTCGACAGAATAGATTATTCAAAAGGAATAAAAGAAAGAATGCTGGGGCTTGAAACTCTGTTTGAAGAACATCCTGAACTTCAGGGAAAAATATTTTATTATCAGCTTGTTGTTCCGAGCAGAGAAAGCCTGGAAGCGTATTCGGAACTAAAAAAAGAAATTGATGAGATCATAGGCAGGATAAACGGGAAATTTTCAAAGGGTTTTTGGACGCCGATAAATTACAATTATGGAACGGTATCTTTTGAAGAGCTTGTTGCTTTATATTCTGCGGCTGACATAGCGCTCGTTACGCCATTAAGGGACGGTATGAACCTTGTTTGTAAAGAATATATTGCTGCGCATTCCGATGAAGACGGAGTTCTTGTCCTTTCTAAATTTGCCGGTGCTATAAGCGAAATAAAAAACTGCATTACGATCAATCCCTACAATACTGACGATATAGCGGAAGCGATATACACAGCTATACAGATGCCGCAAAAAGAACGTAAAAGAAGAATGATAAAAATGAGAAAAAATATACAGGCAAATACAATTAATATTTGGCTCGAGAAATGTTTGAAAGAATTTGAGATCGCAAAAAAGGGAAAAAATGAAAAAGTTATCGGCTGATCTTTCGGAAATAAAAAGCCAAATAACAGACAATAATGTTTTTCTTTTTTTTGATCTCGATGGGACGCTTACTCCTATCAGAAAAAAACCTTCCTATGTCAAATTAAGCGAAAGCATGCGGGTACTGCTTAAGAAGGCTGCAAAAGTAAAAGGTATTTCTTTAGCAATAATAAGCGGAAGAGATATTAAAAGTGCAAAGAAAATAGTCGGAATAAACGGGATAATCTATTCAGGCAATCATGGAATGGAACTTGAAAAAAACGGCAAAAGAAAAGTATTAAGCAATAATAGAACATTTGAAAAAGCTTTAGCCCAAATACGTAAAGTTCTTAAAAAAGAATTGAAGCCATACAAAGGAATAATAGTTGAAGACAAAGTGCTCACATTGAGCGTTCATTACAGAATGGCTGAAGGAAAAACGGTAAAACAAATAAGAAAAACATTTGATGCGGCGATTGCCCCATATATGTCTAGTAAAAACATTGCAGTTTTTAACGGCAAAAAAGTCTGGGAAATTAGACCCGCAAAAACACACAATAAAGGTACAATAGTAACAATGTTAGTAGGTAAAGCCCAAAAAACAATTCCCATATATTTTGGTGATGATGTTACGGACGAAGACGCATTCAAGGCGATTAAAGGAAAAGGCATCGGCATAAAAGTTGGAAAGTCCACAAGCAAAAGCTTTGCTGACCTTTATACAGAAAATATCATAGACGTAAGAAAGGCTTTAAAGAAGATCATTAAATTAAAGTCATAGAATTATAAGGGTCGTGTCTACATGTTTACAAATGACTAGTAAATGTGTAGACATGACCCTTTAGATTCTTGTTACAAGGAGTATCGTGTACCGAAAAACCCCCATGTATGGGTATTTGTTGGCACTGACTGTGGCCTCTGCGGCGGGGCTTCAAGGGTGGGGGACTTTGTATAATAATTTTGCCTTTGAAACTGTCGGGTTGAACGGATTTCAGATAGGAGGGATACAATCTGTCCGCGAAATACCGGGGCTATTAGCATTGTTTGTTATATTCCTGACTGTGTTTGTGAAAGAGCAGAGGGTGTCAGCTCTTTCAATCATTTGCATGGGTATAGGAATAATGTTGACAGGCTTCCTGCCGACATTTTCAGGGTTGCTTTTATGTACTTTGATCATGAGTTTTGGATTTCATTATTATGAAACCACTAATCAATCTTTGATCTTACAGTATTTTGACGAGTATCAATCACCACTAGTTATGGGCAAACAACGGAGCATGATGTCGCTCGTGTCGGTTGTTGTTGGGGTCGCTATTTTTTTAGTTTCGGGAATATTGTCATATGCGATGATGTTTCTTGGGATAGGAATAATGGTTTTTTTTGTCGGGTTATGGTGCTCGTTTAAAATGCCAAGAAACGAAAATATTCATAAACAGCATAAACAGATGGTCTTGAAAAGAAAATACAGTTTGTTTTATATTTTGACTTTATTATCCGGTGCTCGCCGTCAGATATTCATGGTTTTTTCTGTTTTTTTATTGGTTAAAAAATTCGGCTTTACAGTGCAACAGGTAACTTTACTTTTTGTAGCAAATAACATAGTTAATTATTTTGCCGCGCCTTTTGTCGCTAAATTGATAAAACGATACGGAGAAAGAAAAATATTAAGCTGGGAGTACGGAAGCCTTATAATAATTTTCATTTCTTATGCCCATTGTCCGGACAAATATATTGTGGCAGGATTATATATGCTGGATCATATAGCCTTTAACGGCTCGATGGCCATAAGAACATATTTCCAAAAAATAGCAGAAAAAAAAGACATTTCCTCAAGTACAGCCGTAAGTTTTACTATAAATCATCTGGCCGCAGTAGTTCTCCCTGTCATTGGTGGATACTTATGGATGATAGACTATAGAATACCTTTTTATATGGGTGCTCTGCTAGGAGCCATATCTTTTTGTGCCGCAATGTTTATAAAATTACCTGCTGTTCAAGTTAATTCTTGCATTTCCAAGTAAATTCTAAAAAAGTTGCTTTTTTTCTTGTGTGTGGGGTAAAATGTATTATATGTTTAATATAAATAAATCATTATCAATCCTTACGATAACATTATTTCTTTTTTTTGGTTTATTGGAAGCTTTTTCAAATGTTATTGAATTAGCTGATGACTCAGCTATGAATCTTCAAGTTCCTTCGTCATTGAATTCAGTTGAAACTCTAGTGATGGCTGATGCCAAGTATACTTTAGCGAATGTGCCAGAAATAAGTAAATGTATTCTAACGTTTTCACCTCCGGCATGGGAGAATGGTATACAGCCAATAATGGATTTCAGCAAAAAGTATTTGGAAAAATTTCGAGTGAACGGAATAATGAACCGCAGGTGGGTGATACCTTACACTTTGTTAGAAAAAAAAGATGTCATATTAGCTGAGTTTGAGATAGTAGTTTATCCCGACGGAAATATTTATGTAGATAAAGCCGGAGAGCGTTCCACAAGAGTGGATGATGATAAGTATATGCCGGATAAAGTACCATGGATAAGGGACATAAAGGCAGTTACCGGCGGAACGGCAAGTGAAGACGAGATCCTTATCGGTGATGAGATAGATCCGGAATGGAATCACCACAATATTTTGAGAAGCGCAGTTTATAAAGGCAGGAAGTATATTGCAAAGTATCCAAATATCAGCATATTGCCTAAAGGTGAACTTGATATCCCTGAGGCAAAACATCTTTGGAACGCTGAATCAAGAGGGGTATCAGGAGTGTTATATCCCGAAATTTATATTGTAACTACAGAAGGCAGGCAGATGATGTTGTTCGAGGATCTTCGTGGTGACGGGGCGGATTTATATGCTCTTGCCGACAAAGAATTTTCTCCTCACGAGGCTGTTAGGATAAATATGGATGTAGCGAGGGCAGTTGAAAATTTAAGGTTAGCCGGGATCCGCCACTGGGACATAAAGCCGGGAAATGTATGGCTGAGAGATTCCGGTGAAGTTTTGCTTTTTGATTTCGATATAAGTTTTTCTTCTCGGGAAGAATTTTTGAAAAGGAACCTCTACTTGTACTGCAGTGGATGGTGTGTGTCACAGAACCGTTTTGATGCAAAAGAATCTTCAAAAAAAGCGGAAGAGCTTTTGTTTGATAAAGAGGAAACATATCCATTAGGGATAATTTTGGCAAGAATGCTGCTAGGGTTAGGCAGAGTTGTGGACACAAGTGAAAATATGGTATCAATGAGGGAATATTCCAATAATCTATTATCATTTGCAGACAGCAGGTATGAAATACCGGACGAATTAAAGAATATTCTGCATAAAGCCATAAGCGACGGGGCGTCTAAATACGCTAATGCCGGAGAATTTATTAAAGACATGGAAGCTCTTTATCATAATGAAGAAATTTTTCGGGAAGTGAAAGGAAAAAACGAAAGTTTCGGGCAGACTGTCCCTATAAGGGATATTACCAGCGGGGAAGAAGCAATGGTAAGCATTGCGGAATCAGTAGCTTCCGAACTAATGCGCAAAAAAAAGATAGTTTTGGCATTCCATAAGGAGCTTAACTGCAAAGAATTAGCAGATATTAAACAGAGACTGAACAGTCTCAAAACGTTTATTGACGATTCCGGTTTGGAAGAAATATTTAACGGGCTGATTATTATTCCGGAATTCAGTTCGGAAACAGAATTGAGCACAAGATTAACTGAGTTTGGTGTGGACCCGGCTGAGATAGCAAATAATTCTGTTTTTGTTTTCGGCGGGTCTGATTCGGTAAATATTGAAAAACTTGATCCGGCAGTTAAAACTGTATTTATTAAGCAGGATAAGTCGTTTAACAGGATCCTGCATCATTATCCAATTTTCGAAATAGTTGCACTAAGCCTTATTAAGGATAGACGGGACTGTACAGCTGAAGAACTCACGGCCATTATTAAAAGTCTTGGCTTGGATATGAAAAAAATCAATATCGATATGGATTCACTCGCAGACTACGAGAGTATCGGAAAAACAAAATGTTTCCTTGTCATAAATCTCATACCCAATGTAGAGCGCTTTGACACAGAATCCAAACGCGACAGTTATGCCAGGACTACCTTCGCTTCTGCGGCCTAAGATTCTCTAACTTGGAGTCAGTAGTTTCTTGTAAATGTTAGATTTTCCAATTATAATAAACTTATGGTAAAGCATACAATAACCAGGCGTCAGAAAGATGTATCGAGACTGCAGAGAGAAAAAAACAGCAGATGGTACTTAAATTAAATGTCAATAAAAAGAAGAAGTTTCATAACGGACCAAAATAAAAAATGGGGTGAAAATGAACAACACAACTAAAACAGTAGTAACAACATCATTTAATACCATAGGCATAATCCTTATCCTCATGTCAGCTTTTGACATCATGCCCAAATATGACAATGTTTTGATCTTTGTCGGAATATCTATCATCATAGTCGGCAATGCCATAAATAAGATCGCGAAATAACGTTAAGAAGTTTGCCGTCGGTTTGCAATTGGGGTCAGCCCTTGAAATGTGAATGATAATAGAGACATTTCACATTTCAAGGGCTGACCCCATTTTTTATTTTCAAGGGCTGACCCCATTTTTTATTTTATATTTTGTTGACTACACTAAAATTGTAGTGTACACTAAAAATCCAATTAACAATGATCCGGAGGGGTGATGAAGGAATTTGAAAAAGGGTTTTCGCTTAGGGAGCGGAAGCAGGCTAGGACTAAGGTGTTTTTGGCTAAAGAATTTTTGGAAGGCCTCAAAAGATCTAAATATGAAGATATCCCCATTAAAAGTATTTGTGAAAAAGTTGAGGTATCCGAAGGAACGTTTTATAATTATTTTCCGCAGAAAACTGATCTTATTAATTATGTCGTGACACTTTACGGCACCAAAATGATGATCCAAACAAATAAAAGTGTTCCCGGGGATGATCCTATTAAATGGCTTAAGATGTATTTCAAAAATGCAACTCAAATGATGAGTGATCTAGTAAATTTATCCAATGAAATATTCGCGACTATTGTGAGAGAGAGGGTCAGACCGCAGAGTATAAATTTTACACGTCTAGAATTTTTGTACATGTTTCCCGATATGGATAAAGAAGTAGAAATAGAAAAAATATTTTCTATTGAGGATTGTTTTGACCGAGCTGTCGGGAGTATATCCAGAAAAGGTATTTTGAGAAAAGATATTTCTGTTAAAGATCTGACGATAGCTTTGAAAATGATATTAGGCGGCACACCAATTATAAGGGCTTTATATGATGATAAAGAAATGGTTGATATAGTTCAGAAACAATTATCGGTAGTATTAAAAGGGGTAATGAAATGAAATATTTAACGGTCTTATTTGTAGGAATGTTAATATCTTGCGGGAACTTTGCACTTTACGGGCAGGAAGCAATGAATAGCGGAATGATCGATGTCAAAAAAATAGATGCCGGCGCGGCCGCAAAAATGACAGTTGAAACAAGCGAGATGGTGAAACAGTCAGGGAATAATATTAAGATCTCCGAAGAGATCATAAATGAAACAGCCGCATCCTCACGCCCTCAAATGGAAGGCTCTGCAACTTGGACAAATTATACAAGATACCCCGTCAATTCTAGATTTGAGCGCGGGGCTATCGGAGATTATAGAGCCGATATGACAGCTGAAGTAAGTCAAGTGCTCTGGGCGTTCGGCCGTATAAGTAATGCCATAGCGGCCGCTAAAGAAGGCGCATCGGCAAGTGAGTATATGGATGAAGCTAATAGGCTTGATGCTGAATACACAGGTAAAATGGCATTTTATCATCTTGTTTATGCTGATAATGTTCATGTAATAGCTCAAGAATCTTACAATAATTCAGTTGAGACTAAAAAAATAATTGAGGAACGTTCGGAAGGCGGCAGGGTTTCAAGAAAAGATAATATCGATATTGAATCTGACATAGCCTCAAGAGCGACACTTGTTAATGATTCCAGAAGTAATATGAAAATAGCCGAGAATAGTTTTAAAAGATTATCAGGCTTAGGGATAAAGGATAAAGTTTATCCTGTAATGAATGAAGACGAGGTTTTTTCTGAGATAGATCCTGATGCTATGATTAATATGCTTTTTGAAAATGAGCCGACATTAAAAGCGCTAGACAGCCAATTAAAAGCTTCCGGCAGAACAGTAAAGGCATCTTTCGCAGAATATTTTCCTACTGTTGCGGCATTCGGAAATTGGACATATTCGGGACATAGTGACAGTCGGAAGGTTCCTTATATAAATAACAAAGATCAGATGGATCAGATTGGTTTAATGGGTGTAAAAGTCACGCTGCCGGTATGGGAAGGCGGTGCCAGAGGCGCTAAACTTGAGCAGGCAAAACTGAAAGAAAAAAACGCAAGGCTTAGTCTTGAAAAAGCAAAAAAAGATCTTGAGCTTGAACTTTATAATGCAGTCAGTGAATACAATGAATCTATAGACACATTAAAGGCAAATGATAAAGCTGTTGATCTTGCCGGTCAAACATTTATGCTTTTTAAGGAGTTGGTTTCTTCAGGACAGATATCTCTTTTGGAATTAAGTGATGCTGAATTGATGCTGGCGAACGAGAAATTAAAAAAAGAGGGCACTTTATACGGGATAAGGGCATCTAAAGCAAAAATTGACAGATTAGTAAACGCAAGGATGTGATATGAAAAAATATTTTAGGATAATAGTATATCTTCTGGTGTTTTTTATTTTTGTAATTATGGTATCAATACAAAGAAAGACAATAGACAAAAAACGCAATGCTGATGTCGTGACTATTATGTCATTGTGGAAGGGAAATGGCAAACCTGTAAGAACAATTAAAGCGGCAGGAGAAAATGTCACAAAAGAACAAAAACTTACATTAGTAAGAGAAGAAGGAAATGTTTATTCAGGATATGTAACACTGGGCGTTAAGAAAAAGATATTCCCGCAGCAGGAAGTTTATCCGGACAACGAAGGGCTAGTTAAATGCGGATCTGTGAAGGGAATAGACGAAAATATTAATATGCAGACCGGGCTTTTTAAAGTGTGCGTTACTATGGATAAGGAAGTCGAGAATAAAGACAGGGTTGTCGTTCGCATCCGCAATATTTCAAAAGATAAAGTGTTTATTGTTCCGAATGATATTATTGAAATTGAAGACGGCAAGGCGTATATATGGAAAGTTGTTGATGGTAAGGCTGTTAAAAATGAAATTAAAGTCGGCGCTAGATATGGGAATAAAGCTGTTATTGACGAAGGTGTAAATGAAAATGATGTTTTAATAGTAGAGGGCGAGAAACTTATAGATTCTTCAAGTAAGGTAATGGAACTTTAAACCGATATAAATAGCGAGGGTGAGATGATTGAATTTTTTGTAAAAAGGCCGATAACGACAGTAATGTTCGTTCTGTTTTTTGTTATTTTGGGAATAGTCGCATATTTCGAACTTCCTGTTGAAGCTGATCCTAAAATTGATTTTCCGATAGTAACAATAAATATCGTGTATCCCGGAGCAACGCCTTTAGAGGTAGAAACTCAGGTCGTTAATGAAATAGAAGACGCTGTTTCGGAAATATCTTCTATAAAAATGATACGCAGTGATTCATATGAAAATTTCGGTTTTGTTTATATCGAATTTTTTCTTGGCACTGACGTCAATATTAAGTCGATAGAAGTTAAAGATAAAGTAGAGGGGATACTAAATAATCTTCCGGATAATATTGAAAAACCAATTATTGAAAAATATGACCCGTTGATGGAACCGGTAATGGAACTGATCTTATCAAGTTCAACACATAATTCAACAGAGCTTTATGAATATGCCGATAAAAAATTAAAAGCTAAACTTTCCGCTATTGATGGTGTAGCAAAGATCGATATCTATGGGGGCAGTGAAAGACAAATAAATGTCGTTCCCGATCCTGCTCTAATGAGGCAGAACTATATAACTATTTACGATATAGTCGAAAGAATTAAATCAACTAATAATAATATTCCGAGCGGTACGCTAGAAAGTAAAAAAGTATCAACAAGTGTTAGGTTCGTAGGCGAATTTGAAAATGTTGATTCTATAAATGAGTCGCTTATTACTTCTCGTGACGGTATATCTCTAAAAATTAAAGATATAGCCGAAGCCCGCGACAGCTTCAAAAAAGTGAATTCATACGCGAGATTTAACGATAAAGACGCTGTCGGCTTATCCGTAAAAAAAGTATCTGACGGCAACGCGGTTAAAATATCAAAACAAATGAAAATAAAACTTCCGGAGCTTAATAAGCTTCTTCCGGAAGGGATGACGCTTGAAATAGCAAGCGACACTACAGATAATATTGTAGAAGAGACAGATGATACTATATCAAACATATTTCTTGGAATCCTGCTTACTGTCATTATCCTTTTTGTCTTTACAGGGAGAACAAAAATAACTTTTATAGCGGCTATTGTAATACCGACATCGGTTATATCCACAATGGCTTTAGTATCAGCATCGGGATTTACAATCAACTCAATGACGCTTTTAGCTATTGCGACTTGTTTGGGAACTTTGATAGCTAACGCTATCGTTATTATAGAGAATGTTCTTAAACATCTGGAGAAAGGCGATGATCCTGTGGAAGCGGCGATATCCGGAACAAAAGAAGTTGCTGTCGCAGTACTTGCCTCAACCGGTACTAATCTTGTGGTTTTTACACCGATAGCTATGATGGGGGGTATTGTCGGTGAGTTCATGAGATCTTTCGGTTTTACCGTAGTTTATGCCACAATATTTTCACTTATAAACTCATTTACATTGACACCTATGTTATGCGCGATATTAATGACTAAAGATAGTCCTGAGAAAAATATAAAGAAAAAACGCTACAACCCATTTATGTGGATAGTCGGAGGATTAGATATCACGGTTAAAGCGATAAAAAAAGAATACAAAGTCATTTTCAATGCTACATTGAAACACCCGGTCATAACGATATTGACTATATTTATTCTTTTTTGGTCACTAAAATTCATTATGCCGTATATCGATAATGATTTTTATCCAAGTTATGATCAGGACGAAATAAATATTTCAGCTGTTATGCCTCAAGGCTCGACTGTCGAAAAAACACTGGAAACAGCAAAATATATAGAGGAACGGGTCGCAACGATACCCGAGATGAAAAGTTATCTTACAAATATCGGTGATAACGGTGTCGAAAATTGTAATGTAAAAATCACATTAGTTCCTTTTGAGCAAAGAGACAGAAGCGATAAAGAAATAATAAATGAACTGTTACCTTTTGTCGCTAAGATACCGGATGCTGAGATGAGTGTAACGAGAACTAAAAGATGGGAAGCGGATGTTTCAATAAATATTTACGGTATTGATTATGAACAACTAATAAAAAATTCTGACCAGATGCGAAGGATACTTTTAGAAAGCGGATATTTCACTACGATCATATCATCATATAAGAAACCCAAAAAAGAGATAAAGTTTATCCCGAACCAGGAAAAGCTTACAGAATACGGTGTTACGAATGCTGCAGTGGGGTATATGTTAAGGACATCTATTTACGGCGATGATTCAAATAGATTTAAAGAAAACGGCGAGGAATATAAAATAAATGTCGAACTGGATGACTCGTACACACAAACGCTTGAGGATATCGGAGAGATAGACATAATTACAAGAAAAGGGATGATACCTATAACTGAGCTAGGTGATTTAGTTTATGATAAAGCCGTCCCGCAGATCAAACATAGAGACAGAGTAAGAATAATAAAACTTGAAGGTACATTAGGTAAAGGAGCTTTAGGAGAAGTAAGGACAATGATCGACAAAAAATTTGCCGATCTTGATCTTCCCGAAGGATACGGATACAACTTTGTCGGGATGGCTGAGGACCAGGATGAATCAAATGCTGAAACAGGTAAAGCTTTCTTGTTGGCTGTTATACTTACGTTCATGCTTTTATGCGCGATACTGAATTCACTTTCAAGACCGATATCAATAGTAATATCAATAGCTACGTCTTTCATAGGTGTATTTGTAATGTTCTTCTTTTCAGGAATATCTTTTAATATAGCTTCAATGCTGGGAATAATAATGCTTGTAGGACTTGTTGTAAACAATTCCATATTGTTACTGGATTACACCATGTTAAAACTTGATGAAGGCATGGAATTAAAGGAAGCCCTATGGGCAGGAGCTGATGAAAAGTTCAAAGCCATACTAATGACATCCATAGCCATAATACTAGGTGTCGTCCCGCAGTTTTACATGATCTCGCCGCTAAAATACTCCATGGCAGGAGTGATCATAGGAGGGATGACAGCATCAATACTATTCACCTTTCTATACACCCCGGTAATATTCTATCTCACCGAAAGAATGGTAGGTTCTTTAAAAAAAAGAAAATAAACGACAATGGGGTCACCCATAAAGAGGCACACGTCAAGTAAATAAACCTGTCCATTCGTTCACATTGCGAACTAACAACAACATTCATGCTATTATGCATCACACTCTTATTAAAAAGTTTCTGCGTCCATCTTTTTATCTTCGGTTACAGCTATTGAGATAACTGCACCAGTCACCCATCCGGTTATGGTATTATCCTATTTCTGAACTAATACCCTGAGCTTATAGCTCTCCAAAAAATCTTTGGTTCCGACTCATGTCCATTCAGACTAGAATAACGTTTGATCTTTTACAAGACCAACAACCCCATGTCGGTTCATGAGTCGGGCAGAATATACTCCCAACAAATACCAAAATAACCCGGAAAACATATCCAATCAGACCCTCGATTCTATTCTTACCCCACTTCGGCTCATGTTTTCCCGGCACTTTCAACTATTGAAATAATTTTTCATGTTCATATACAAAATTTTCATCCGTCATTGTCTTATAAGTTATACGGGCAATTTTACTAGCAATAATTGCCATTGCCTTTGGGGCGTTCTTTTTTTGTTTTAACCGCTGATAATACTTGTTTATCTTTTCATATTTCAGTGCGTGTACAGCAGCTTCGGCATAAGCCCATCTTAAAAATTTATTTCCACACTTACTGTTTCCCTTGCCTTTTTTCTTATTGTTACTTGTTTTTTTTGATTCCACCAACCGACAATACGAAACATAATTCTTCATGCTTTTAAATCTATCCAGCTCTCCTGATTCAAATAAAATTGTAATCCCCAATATTTTACCTATCCCCGGCAACTTCATCATTCTTTTCATCGTAGATGTTTCTTTTACTTGTTTATACACTTCTTTACCGATCAAATCTATTTGTTTGTCTATAGTTGCTATTATATCAATACTCGATTTGGCAGATAAACACAGAGACTTCTGATGAAACAATTGCTCCAATTCTTCAGCAGTAAGCTCCAACAAATCTTTTTGACTTATTTTTGTGTTAAGCCATGTCTGGAATTGATTATCTATACTGTTGTTTATCTTCATCTTTGTACTCACAAATAACATTCTTTTACGTAGAAGATCTCTTACCGGTCGTTCTTCTTTCGGATATATATAGCTTTCAGGAAAAATTCCTAAACGTAACATTTTTGCCAACCACTTTGTATCTGTTTTATCATTTTGGTCTTTTAAATTACTGTAATTGCCCATTTGTGAGGGATTACCCAATTTCATTACATACCCTTTTTCCATAAGACCATCAATTAACCAATATCCATTGTATGTCGATTCTATTCCTATTGAGCTAATATTATCTTTGTACGGATTAAAAAATTCTTCAATATCTTCTATCCGGTTACGCAACCTTTTGTGCTTTATCCAATTATCATTTTCATCCGTAACACCACAATAACTATTTGTTGAATGCAGATCAATTGCACCGTATAATTGACCCATGGGGCACCTCCTTGTTTTAGATAGGGACAATTCTGTCTACTTACTTCACTATCTAATATACCTCACGCGAGGTATATGTGAGGTGCCTCTTTCATGATTATCAGACCCCGAAACTAGAATTAAGTAAAAGTCCTCCTTTTTCGTAAATGGGAAGAAGATGAGAAGAAGGCGGTTAAATTGTTTGCGAAAGATTTTGGCAAAACATTAACGTTTTACAATTATTTGGAAGATCGAAAATTTATTAGTACGACAAATCACATTGAAAGAGAGTTAGAAGAGATACGAAGACGTATAAAACACAGGAATATTTCAAGAACGAGCGGAGGGTGGATTACTGGGTGTATGGAATATTGAAATATTCCGAAAGGATATGTCAGCCAGAAGGAATAGTGCCTGAAAAAATCAATGAGCTCGAATATAAAAGTGTCCAAAATTATTGACACTACAGTTGTTTCGGGTAATGAAAGTAAGGCTTATGTCCTATGTCCGTGCCTGACCCCAAAAGCTATTTTTTAGCTATGTGTAAAGCACATATTCCACAAGTTAATGATTTAACTTCAACTTGATTAAAACCAGCCTTCAAAAGTTTGCTTTTTAATTGTTCGGAATCCAAAAAACTGATCATTGTAGAAGAGAGAAAGCGATAAGGAGATTTTTCTCCTGATAACAAATAACCCAAAACAGGAAGTAGGGTTCCTGCGTAAAAATGGAAGAGCTTTTTTATTAGTAAATTTTTAGGTTGGCTAGTCTCCAAATTGATAAAGGTACCACCGGGCTTTAAGATTCGGAGAAATTCTTTAAAATATGGAATAAGCCCATTTTTTGAGGCTCCTACATTGCGGGTTGCGAAAGAGATCACTACTTGATCGAAAAAGTTATCTTCATAAGGGAGATGACATGCATCAGACTGAGAAAAACAGATTTTTTTTTATAAAAACGATTTTTTGCCAGTAGCCAAGTTAAGTCGCCAGTACCGCAGCAAACATCAAGCCAAAGGTCACCTCCAATGCTCATCATGGTCTTAGCCGCAACTTTTCTCCAATATGCGTCTATCCCCAGCGTTAGAATAGTATTTACTTTGGCATATTTTTTAACTATCAAGGAATAGATATTCTTTATTTGTTTGTTAGTTGTCATAACAAAAAGTATTTTACATCATAAATGGAGATCCTTGCAAATAGATATCTATATTAGGAAATAAAAATTCCCCTCCCATTTCACTCATTCCGTCGCTGTGCCTGTCATGGCAACTGTTCGGCAGATCCCTGCCTCACAGTTGTCCTGCCCTTAACCTTAGGCTTATTTACTAATTACGGGTCTGACCCCAAAACTTGCACTCATTCCGTCGCTGTGCCTGTCCGGGAAACTGTTCGGCAGATCCCTGCCTCACAGTTGTCCTGCCCTTAACCTTAGGCTTATTTACTAATTACGGGTCTGACCCCAAAACTTACTTAACCCCAAAACTTAACCCCAAAACTTAAAACTTTGACCCCAAAACTTCAAAACTTATGACCCCAAAACTTCTCATTGATCCTTTTTGCTATTCCGATTTTATTTAGGTATAATGTGTTAAAAAGGAGACGTTAATGCGAGTTTATGAAATACCTGGTAGACTAAATGTTGAATGGAACGATAAGGTCAGATCCATAATTGATACTTGGACCACGTATTCCATTACGCTTGAAGAATTCAGAGAAGCTGTACTCATTAAAGGAGTACAATTCGCAAA